>NZ_JBSVWS010000024.1:0-48420 GCF_054071155.1 Pseudomonas sp. SDO5532_S415
TCCAGACAGGGCGCGTTATCGTTGACGTCCTTCGCGAGCAGGCTCGCTCCCACAGCGGAATGAGCACATCTGCCGAAGCCAGGTCGGCTGTCAGGCCGCCTCGCTTTGCTTTTGATCCAGGCGCCCCGTTAAACCACGATGGCCCATCGCGGCGGCCCACGGAGCAATGCTGGAGTGAGGGCATGCCGAGCCTGGGCGAGGCACCGAGTGGTGGGGCAAGAGCGCTTTGGTTACTTTCGTCTGGGCCGGCATTCCGGATTTTCGAAAGTGACTCGCCGTAAGGGCGAAACCGCCAGCAGCCGTTACCGCAGCAACGGATATGCCCCCAATCCCGTTTCTTGCAAGCGAACAGCCTCACATCTCTATCGGCGTTTATTTCTTCGTTGCCTTGCGCCGCACATGCAGGGTGCCATCGAACTCGGTGCTGAGGCTCAGCGGCAATATGCTCGGCAACAGGTTCAGCAGGTCCTCGACGTTGCGGTTATCGAATACGCCGCTGATCGGCAGGCTGGCCAGGCTCGGGTCATCGAGGACAATCGCCGGCTTGCGGTAACGCTGGATCTGCGCCAGGGCTTCGGCCAGCGGTGTGCGCTCGAAGATCAGCCGGCTGTCCTTCCAGGCAATGGCCGCGTCGGTGTCGACGGTGACCGGTGACTGCAGAAGCTTTTGGCGCACGTCGACCTGCTGACCTGGCACTAGCTGCACGCTGTGCCCGGCTTCGGTGGTGTCATTGACGCTGACGGCACCGCGCACCAGAGTCACCCGCACCGCGTCATCGAAATGGCTGACGCTGAACAGCGTGCCCAACACATTGACCTGTGCGACACCGGCATCGACCTGGAAGGGGCGGACAAGCGTTTTGGACACATCGAACAGCGCCTGTCCGGTTTGCAGTTGCACCCGCCGTGAGCGCAGGTGCCAGGCGACCGTGACCCGGCTGTCGCTGTCGAGGGTCATGCGGCTGCCGTCGACCAGTTTCACCACCCGGCGCTCGCCGGTCACGGTGTGGTACTGCTCACGCTGATACGCCGGATCGAACCACGCCAACCCCGCGCCCAGCAGCACCAGCAACACCGCTGCGCCGAGTGCCTTGCGTGGCTTGCGCGGGGTGGGCGTTGGCATCGGAAAGCGGTTGCGCAACTCTTCTCGGTGGCGGGCCAGGGCTTCTTCTTCGCGGGACAATGGCGTTGGGGCTGGCGATTGGCTCACTGGGCACGCTCCGTGTCATCGGGTACCGCACGATCAAGGTGGGCGCGACAGGCGGCCAGGCCCAGGCGCAGGTGTTTTTCCACGGTTTTCAAGGAAATACCCATCCGCGCGGCCACTTCGGCCTGGGGCAATTCGTGGATTTTATGCATGACGAACACCATCTGGCAGCGTGACGGCAGTTCGCCTATGGCCTGCGCCAGACGCTCGAACTCCCGGGCCGCTTCATACTGCCGGGCGGGCAACGGTGCCTGGCAAGTCGCTTCGGGCAACTCGGGCATGGCCACCACCCAGGCCTGGTGGCGCCGCTCGCTGCGATAACGACTCACCGCCTGATCGTGGGAAATCTTGCGCAGCAGCGCCAGGGGCGTATGGACGTTGTCCTTTTCGCGTTTCTCCAGCAACTGCACGCAAACGTCATGCACCACCTCGCGAGCAAACCCCCGATCACCGAAGCGCCGACGAACATGGTCGACCAGTTCGTCGTAATGACGCACCAGGGTGCTGATCAGCGAGGGTTTGACAGGATCGAAGGGCATGACAGACCTGAGGCGAGGCAGAGCGACAGGCAATATAAATGAGAAAGCTTTTCATTCATAGTCCGCGCAATACAGTCTGTCTTGAATAGGAACAGGGAGGCGGCGAACGGCGCTCGCCGCCTGCCTGGCGGTTATTTTCCGGAAACGCCTGCCAGCAGCGGCGCCATCTGTTCGTCGGTCAACGCGACCTGGACTTCCATTTTCATGAGGTCGCTCCAGTCCAGTACCCACTTCTGGATCAATGCCGGGTCACCGGCCTCGGCCACGCCAAAGCCCGCCGCGCCGCCAACGGCATACCAGCGCCCGATCAGCTTGACGCCTGTGGGGGGCGCGCCACCGGTCTTGAGGAAACGCTCGATCGCACGGTTGCGATTTTCCGGACTCAGCGTCCAATTGACTATGAATAACATCGGCCACCTCCTGTTGCGCATCGGCACCTGATTTCCTTGGCGCACCTGGCTGGCGCCGGGGCCAGGTTTGCACTCGGTTTCCAGTTCCGTCCTGGCTGGTGTGCAGCGAAGTCTCCCATGTGAAGGCATAGCAGCGCGCCGCATCGCGTGTACGACCGCTGATCCTGTTCCAGGGGATTTTTGAGGTTGGAAAAAGCTGTCTGTTTCACCAGCGAAACATGGGCAGTGGACGCAGCGGGGAACGGATGAATTGACGGGCGGACAGCCTGATCAGCATGGCGTGGAAACCGTGATCAGCAAACGTCGATTGCACGGTTTTGATGAACGCCCGGGGAAGGCCGAAGCGCACCAGTCCCAAGGACACATCGATCAGGTCGGCTTGCCTGAAAGGCTCGACGGTTGCCGTGTGGGAGGACCGATAGGCGCGCACCTTGTGGTGTTCCAGAATCAAGGCGCTCACTTCGCCGGCCAGCTCCGTGCGGTGCCGGGTTTCGAGGTAATGCATGGCCAGGCCAACTGACGGCGGCAGGTAGTCGAGGGTGTCGTCGGTCCAGATGCCCAGGTCGTGGAACGCCGCGGCGATCTGCACCGCGTCACCGGGCGGGCCTTCAGTCCCGCTGAGCGCGCAATAGAAATTCAACACCCGATAGATGTGATTGCGATAGCCCGGCAAGTCAGGGCCGATCGCCAGCGCGAACGAGGTGAGTATCTCGTCGGTGATGGGGAATTCGAGAATGGGGTTCATCACGCATCCCGCAACAGGTCGTTGGCGTTGAGCACGTCGTAGGCGATTTCCGGGCGCTTTTCCATGGCGCGGCGGATCGCGGCCGGAATGGAAGCGCGGGTTTTGCGGCACAGTCCCGGCAGATCGCCGACGTAGATGCCGATGCCGCGCATGGTTCGCACTTCGTTGAAACTGGGGACGATGTCGACGCGGATGCCCAGTTGCTCGAACATCCGCCGTTGCAGGTGTTCCAGGTCCTGGAAGCTCGAAAGGTTTTCCAGGCGCTCGATCAGGCGTTTTTCTTCCGTGCGGGTCAAAAACAGAATGCGCACGTCCGCCCCCGGTGTTTCCAGCAACGGGTCACGCCCGCAATCGCAGGCACCGGGCGGGCAGGGTTGGCGGATCTGAGCAGAGAGGGTCATGGGGTTCAATCATAGAGCGCTGTGATCGACTTTGCCCATAGGGTTTTGGACTGATGGAAATCTATTGTGGGATGAGGTCCCTTGTGGGAGCGAGCCTGCTCGCGAAGGCGGTAGCACATTCAAAATCGATGTGTCAGAAAGTCCGTCTTCGCGAGCAGGCTCGCTCCCACATGGGGCAGGCGTGAACCCGCTATTTCAAGACCAGCATCCGATAAACCCCGGCCTCGACTTCGATCCCATGAGTGTCATGGGTGAAGCCCGGGAAGGATTTGTCGAAGGCTTCCAGCGCCTTGAGATAGGCCAGCAACGGTCCATCTGCGGCCCCGGCGTTCTCGCCTGGCATCAGCAACGGAATGCCCGGTGGGTACGGCACGATGCCGGTGGCGGCGATGCGACCGGCGGCTTCTTCCAAAGTAACCCGTTCGATGTCGTTGCGTACCAGTTTCTCGTAAGCCTCCACCGGGCTGAATTCGGCCTTGGGCAGTGTGCCGAAGGCGTGGGCCATGTGGGCGGTGGTCTTGTGTTTCTTCATGGCGGCAAAGATTTCGTCGGCCAGGTCCTTGAGGCCCATGCCGGCGTAACGCGTCTGGTTGCCGGCCAGCAGGTCCGGCAGGCTCAACGCCAGTTCAACGTTGTCGTCATAGTCGCGTTTGAAGTCGAGCAGAGCATTGACCAGCGTGCCCCATTTGCCTTTGGTGATGCCGATGGAGAACAGGAACAGGATGGTGAAGTCCGTGGTTTTCTCGACAACGATGCCCTGGCGCCCGAGGTATGCCGTGAGTACACAGGCCGGGATACCCGAGGCGAGCAGGTTGCCGTCCTCGCCCATGCCAGGGGTGAGCACCGAGACCTTGATCGGGTCCAGCATGCAGTAGCCATCCTCGATGTTGCCGAAGCCGTGCCATACCTCGTTAGGGTGCAGCACCCAGCAATCGGGTTCGGTTTTCAGCCGCGACGGGTCTACTTCGTGGAACGGCACCGAGGCATTGCCCACCTGCACCGAGGGCGGCTGCCAGCAGGTGAAGAACCAGTCGTCCTTGCTCGCCATCTCGTTGTGCATGCGCGAGATGACCTGACGGAAGGCGACGGCTTCTTCGATGGATTCACTGGTCAGGATCTGCCCGCCGGGTGCTTCCATCATCGCCGCACTGACGTCGCAGGAGGCCATGATCGCGTAGTTCGGCGAGGTCGAGGCGTGCATCATGAACGACTCGTTGAAACGTGCATGGTTGATCGGATTGCGGCCGTTGCGCACATGAATCATCGAGGCTTGGGACAGGGCCGCCAGCAGCTTGTGGGTCGATTGCGTGGCAAACACGGTGGGCCTGGAGTCGTCGTGATCGTCCGGGCTGCCATGCATGGCGAAACGCTCGCGATACAGCGGGTTGAACCGCGCATAACCGTACCAGGCTTCATCGAAATGCAGGCGGTCGACGCTCTGGCCCAACAGCTGTTCGACGCGGGTGACGTTGTAGGTCAAACCGTCGTAGGTGGAGTTGGTGACGATCGCGTGCACGGGCTTCGGGTCGATGCCGGACTTGACCAGCGGGTTGTTGGCGATAGCCGTTTTCACGCCTTCGGCGCTCAGGGTTTGCGGCAGGATCGGGCCGATGATGCCGTAGCGGTTGCGGGTCGGCACCAGGTAGGTCGGGATGGCGCCGGACAGGGTCATCGCATGTTCGGCGGACTTGTGGCAATTGCGGTCGCACAGGGCGATCTGATTGCGCGTGACGCTGGCCATCAGGATGACGCGGTTGGAAGTCGAGGAGCCGTTGGTCACGTAATAGGTGCGATGTGCACCGAAGACCTTGGCGGCATAACGCTCACCCTGGCCGATGGGGCCGCTGTGATCGAGCAGCGAACCGAGTTCGCCGACGGAAATCGACAGGTCGGAGCGCAGCAGGTTTTCGCCGAAGAATTCATAAAACGCGCGCCCGGCGGTGCTCTTCAAAAACGCCGTGCCACCGGCGTGGCCGGGGGTGTGCCAGGAGTATTCATAGGTGTTGGAAAACTTCACCAGCGCGCCGAACATCGGTGGCAGCGCGGCTTGGCGATAGCGCTCGATGGCCGCCAGAATACGGCCGCTGAGGAAACGGCTGGTGTCTTCGGGCAGCGACATGAAGTCATCGGCGTGTTGCATGACCCGCAGCGGTATATCGGACGCGGTACTACGGTTGCTGACCAGAAACACCGGTACGCGGGTATTGCGCTCGCGCAGGCTGGTCAGCAGTTTGATGCATTCGTCATTGCCTTCGCTGTTGTCCATTTCCCAACTGAGCAGCACGCACTGGATGGCCGGGTCCGAGCGCAGGATCGACGTGGCGTCACTCAAGCTGTCCGAGGTCAGTACCCGGATCGAGCGTTCCTCCACATCATTGACCAGCTGATTCAGCGCCCGCCCGAAGCCCGTGCGAATGTCTGCCGGGTTGCTGACCAGCAGCGCGAGCATGCCGAGGGTGTGTGCATGTTCCATCATGGTTGAATCTCCAGCGTTGCTTTTTTCAAGCGGTGAACCGGCACCGGTTCGCCAGTGATGTGCCGTGCGCTGACAGTTTGCGTCGGCACGCTGTTATTGATGGCTTCGAGCCGGATCAGGCGGTTGTTGACGAAGCCGAATATCGTGTAGCCGAAGATAGTTGCCAGGCCGCCCAGCATCAGCGCCTGCTCCCCGGAGCTGTAGAGCGCCAGGTAGCTGTAGGCCGCCGCGACCCAGGCCACGATGTTGGTGACCAGCGCTTTGCCGGCGGGCACGTTCGACACTTTTTGCAGGGTCATCAGGGCGGCCATGGACAGGATATACGGCACCAGATTGGTGACCACCGCGAGGTTGACCAGGGTGTCGAACTGCTTGCTCAGATCCGGGCTGATGGTCAGCAGGCCCAACGCCGTCTGCGCGGCCAGCAGCACCAGCATGCCGATAATCGGTGTGCCGGACTTGTTGACCTTGGCAAAGATCGACAGGAAGTAGCCGGTATCTGCCGAGCTTTTGTAGACCTGGGCGATGGTGAACTGCCAACCCAGCAGCGAACCGATACACGCCAGCACCATCAGGCTCATCACGATGTCACCGACCAGCGGGGTGAACATCTTGGCGAAAACCAGCCCGAACGGGGCGGTGGAGGCGGCGAGTTCGGGGTTGTCGACGATGCCGGCGATGACGTTGGTGGAAACGATGTAGATCACCGCCGCGCCGAGGGTGCCGCCGAGGACTGCGATCGGCACGTTCTTTTCGGGGTTTTCCACCGCGTCGGTGTTGGCACAGGCCGATTCCAGGCCAAGGAACGCCCACAGGGTGATCGCCACCGAGGCGCCCGCGGCTTCGAACCAGCTCTTGTCGTGGGGATTCCAGCCGGCGGCATAGATACTACTGTCGAACCAGAACCAGCCGACGGTGGACACCAACACCACCGGCGCAATCACTCCCCACACCGTGACGGACCCGATCCGCCCGGTAATGCGCGCGCCGCCAAAGTTGGCAAAAGTGGTGATCCACAGCAGCGCGATAGTCGCCAGACCCACCTGCAGGGAATCCAGCTCGATATGGAACAGCTCCTGGATGTAGCCGACCGCCGTGATGCTGATCGCCACGTTGGCAATCAACAGCGATAGGCCATAGGTGTAGTTGGTGAGGTAGTTGCCAGCCTTGCCGAAGGTGTACTCCGCATAACCACCCATGCCACCTGTTTTGTGACTGAGCATTCCGCAACGGGCAAAGGCATAGGCCAGTGCGAGGGATCCGGTGGCTGTCACCAGCCAGGAAAGAATGGAAATGGCGCCGACTTCCGCCAGTTTTGACGGTAGTAGCACTATGCCTGAACCCAACATGTTGACGGCAGTCAACATTGTCAGTTGCCCCACACTCATTTTCTTCGCGACTGACATTCCATTGCCCCATTAGTTGGCAGAAGAGACTCATAGCTATAGCAAGGGATTGAAATGTCGCAAGAAAATGACTTTTGTCTGATGACCCGGATCAGTGTTTTCCCGATAAGGCATTATGCTGGCCCCCAGGTTGCTCGCTTGTCGCCAGAATCGCTGCAATTTCAGGCGCTTAGGGTGGAAAGTGAATGCGCAATATATGGATCGCGCTGATCTCGGTTGGCGTCGCGGGTTTTGCAGTGATTGCCCAGGCCAAAGAACTGAAGCCCAATGATCGTTATATGTGCAGTTGGGGGGCGGGGACGGCGGCTAGAGCACAGGAACTCAAGTTATCCGGGGTTTCCTTGTATGCGGCGCGGCAGAAAATTCAGTCTTACAAGTTTTCCAAATCGTGGATGCGGATGATGGCGATGGGGATTACCGAGCAAACTTACGACAGCCCGACGAGGATCAAGCCTGCGGCGGTTCGGGAGAGTTTTTATGAGGATTGTGTGAGGTATAAGTTGGCGCGTAAGTAGTTTGGGATGTGGGGGATATATCCATTTCTTCGGTAATGGCAGCTGGCGGTTTCGCCCTTACGGCGAGTTACTTTGGAAAAGCCTGTACGGACCGGACACAGGGTTGACGGGTGCGCCGGATCCCTTGTGGGAGCGAGCCTGCTCGCGAAGGACGTCAACGATAACGCGCCCTGTCTGGATGATTGCGTTGTCTGGACGTTCATCGTCGGAACGCCGCCCGGAGACAAGCATCGCTCCTGAAGCAGAATGAATACATCCGCGAAATCAGGTTGGCAGTCGGGCCGTCTTCGCGAGCAGGCTCGCTCCCACAGTGGAATTTGCACATCCGCCAAAGTCAGGTCGGCTGTCAGGCCGCCTCGTCTTGGCTTTGCGAGGTGCTCGCCCCCTTTGAGAGGCTTCGTTCCGGTTCTGCGCAGTGGGCAACCCGGCATAGATGTAAGAGCGGAACCATTAGTGGCCGTTACCGAAGAAATGGATATGTACACCTTCAAAAATCACGTCGCCTGACACAAAGCCTTCGCGAGCAGGCTTGCTCCCACAGGATGGTCTTTGTCGGATCGAGCACCCGGTTGACCAGCGACGTCTATATTGAATGACCGGCATCAGCCCGGAACACCGAATTTCTGATTCACCTGAAAGTGCATAAACCTCATTTCAATCAGGAGATCATCATGACCCAGCTCGACAAAGTACTGTATACCGCCAAAACCCATACCACCGGCGGCCGGGACGGCGCGTCCAGGAGCTCCGACGGCATTCTGGATGTGAAACTGTCGTCACCGGGCACCAATGGCGGGGGGACCAATCCGGAGCAACTGTTCGCCGCCGGTTGGTCAGCCTGCTTTATCGGTGCGATGGGTGTGGCGGCCAAAGAGTTGAAGGTGGCGCTGCCCAAGGATGTGGCCGTCGATACCGAAGTTGACCTGGGCACCAATGAAGGTGGCTACCTGCTGCAAGCCCGGCTCAATGTCAGCCTGCCGGGACTGGATCGTGAAACCGCGCAGAAACTCGTCGATACCGGGCACAAGTACTGCCCGTATTCGAAAGCCACGCGCAACAACATCAACGTGGTGGTCAAGCTCGTCTGAGTTGAAATAAAAAGGTCTTGGCGACAACATTCGGCAGCAGTGTCGCCAGGGCCTGAATACATTCGATGGCGAACGGATGTAAGTGTGTTGAGCGGTTGTGATTTAAACTATTTCGCAAGATATTGAAGTGCGAAGTTGGTTCGTCGGGTGAGGCAAACATGCACTTGTCTCGTGCCGGTCTGTCTTGGGGATCCAATCTTTTCAAAAATAGTATGACTGTTTTAATGGCAAGGGCGTAATGACAGTTGCTCTTCGTTTTTGCTTGTGTAGCAACTAGCGGATCCAATTAATTATGTCGATTGTCATGTAAGTTAACCAGCTCAGTTAGAATGGGCGTCGACGGGGAAGTTGATGGGTTAATACCGTTGCCACTGGCCCTCCCGCCTGCGACCGCTTGTCGGTGGCAAGATCAAAAAATGAACATTCCTGGGCTGCGGCCCTCAGATTCTGCAGCACGTCATCCCATGGCCTGCTCTTGAAATCGCAGAAAAGCAGTGGAACCCGAACCTCAAATGCAGTGAATGCAAATGGGGATTTTTTTACCAAAAATTTGAGAGGCGCTAACTAAGCTGTCACCCATTCCTTAACTGGAACAATAGGATTTCGATAATAAACCTGTTGTTTGGTTTTCTTGTATGAGCAAGGTCGTTCAGGGTTGTTCAAAAGAAATTCCCTGTTGATTGGCCGATCTGTACTGTCGAATAAGGTGGAGAAAAATACCCGTGGCGATAAATACAATTATGAGCCTGATCGAACATAAAGAATTCATGGAGTTTTTGCGGCTGGGTGTCCTTTACGCTCATTTGCTCGCCTGTTGTGTGGCGATTGGCTTAGTGCTGACCAGTGATATTGCGATGGTCAGGGATATGTTGAAACGCAAGGCGTTCACTGAACATGATCATGCCCACATGGAGAGTCTTCAGCGGTCTGTCGTCATGGCATTGATCGGTCTATGGGTGACAGGCACCGCCATCATTGGCATCGATTACCTGGGCAAAGGCATGGAGTACTTCATGAATCCCAAGCTTCACGCCAAGGTGATTATTGTCCTGCTGCTGACGTACAACGGTATTGTGCTGCACCGCCTGGTATTGCCGGCGCTGCAAAAGGCAGGCTCCTTGCTCAACCTCGGGTTCAGTGCGCGGATGCTGGCACTGTTTTGTGGCTCGCTGTCGGCGGTGTCCTGGATGTATGCCGCTTTGCTCGGTGTCGGGCGTCCGCTGGCCTGGAAGTATTCTCTCTCCGAACTGTTGATGGCGTATCCGCTGCTGATCGTGCTGGGCTTCCTGACGATGCTGGCGCTGACGCAGCGAGCCAAGCGCCATAACACGTTCATTGCGCCGCAGTGGGCAAGTGCAGGCGCGCACCAGGCCAGGTAAGACACAAGCGCCTGCCTCGTGGGCGCTGATGTAAAAAAGGCCTTGGCGAAAATTTTCGGGAGCAGCGTCGCCAGGACCTGAAAGCTGCACATCAATCGGTGACGGGCACCGGTCCGATCCATTTGGTGACGGTCGGTGCCTGCCACCGTTCAAGCGCATCGATCAGGGCTGAAGGGTCGGTGTTGAACATCAGCATCTCGTTGTGTTCGGCCTTCATGAAGCCTTCCTTCACCGCGTGATCGAGCAGGCTGCGCACCGGATCGAAAAATCCACGGATGTTCAGGCACGCAACAGCTTTTCGGTGTTCACCCAGTTGCGTCAGCGTCGCCGCTTCAAACAATTCCTCAAAGGTTCCCAGCCCGCCCGGCAAGGCAATAAAGGCATCGGCGCATTCGCTCATGCGCGCCTTGCGGCTGCGCATGTCCTGTGTCACTTCAAAGCGGGCCAGCCCTTCGTGCACATGCCCGAGTTCGAACAGCAGGCGCGTGATGATGCCGATGACCTGACCGCCCTCGGCGAGCACGCTATCGGCGATGACACCCATCAAGCCCTTGCGGGTGCCGCCATACACCAGGCGCAAATTGCGCCGGGCGATCTCCCGACCCAAGGCGCGGGCGCCTTCGACATAATCG
This sequence comes from Pseudomonas sp. SDO5532_S415, assembly GCF_054071155.1. Lineage (NCBI taxonomy): Bacteria > Pseudomonadati > Pseudomonadota > Gammaproteobacteria > Pseudomonadales > Pseudomonadaceae > Pseudomonas > Pseudomonas sp. SDO5532_S415. The sequence goes on from NZ_JBSVWS010000024.1 coordinate 10,798, forward strand.
GGATTGAAGCCGTCGTTGGAGCCGCAGAACACGGCAATGCTGCGCAGGGCAGAAGCGTTGGTCATCGAATGTTTCCTGGTGGAGGCGGGTTCAGGCCGGTACTGGCGCGGGACTGGAGAAATGCCGCGCGACTTCGCGCTCGGTTTTTTCCCGGGTGGCATTCAAGATTTCCGGTTTTTGCCCGGTCCCCTCCACGGTGAAAAACCTCAGGTCACGCAAGCCGATGCTTGCCAGTACGGTCGTCAGCCAAGGCCGCAAGAAGTCCGGTTGCTGGGCATCGACGCCGGTGAACGTGCTGCCTGAGGCGACAGCGATAAACACCGGCCGATCGCGCAGGGCGCCGACCTTGCCTTCAGCGGTGATGCGAAAGGTCCGGTCTGCCTGGATCACATGGTCGAGCCAGGCCTTCAACGCCGAGGGCACCATCAGGTTGTGCATGGGGGTGGCAATCACGACGCAGTCGGCGTTTTCCAACTCGCGAATCAATTGCTCGGACTGCCACAGGGCGCCGCGGGTGGCCATGGTGCTGGACGGGTCGCGGCGTTTGCTCACCGCTTCGGCATAGTCGGCATCGATATGCGCAAGCCCGGTGACGCCACGCTCGGTGATCATGAAATCGCTGATGCGATGGCTGTCGATCAGGTGCTTGATGAGGGTTTGCGAGAGCCGATAGCTCTCGGAGGCTGTCCCTCGCGGGCTGCAAATCACGCGCAGTATTTTCATGGGACCCTTCGCTGTTGGTGGAGGCAGGGTCTGCATGATGTGGCCGCTTGGACTAGCGACAAAGAGCCAAGAATTGCCTGCTTGACCAGGCCATGATTCTGGGCGGGCGCGGTCAGATCAACGCCAGAATGCGTTTCCCCAGCTGTTCGGCGGCGGCCTGCGAGTCGATGTTGGCGAAACCCAGCATCAGCCCGCACAGTGTTGGCGAAGCGATGCAGCATTCACTCAGGGGTTCGGCGTAAATACCCGCCTGCAGCAGGCGTTCGACCAGCTCAAGGTCTGACTGAGGCTGCGCAAGCCGCAGATTCAGGTGCATGCCGCCGGGTTGGGCATCGATGTGGATGTGGTCGCCCAAGACTTTCTTCAGCCCTCTCACCGTCGCTTCGCGGCGTTCGCCGTAGAGTTTGCGCATGCGCTGGATATGCCGGGCGAAATGGCCGTCGGTCATGAACGTCGCGACGATGGCCTGGGTCAGTTCCGGGCAGCCTCCGAAGAAGGTCTGGCTGATCCGCTCGAAGCGTTCGACCTGCCCGGGCGGCACCACCAGATAGGCGAGGCGGATACCGGGAAACAGCACTTTGCTGAAGGTGCCGGCATAGAGTACGCGACCATCGCGATCCAGGCTCTTGAGCGCGGGCAGCGGTCGGCTGACATAGCGGTATTCGCCGTCGTAGTCATCCTCGATGATCCACGCTTGCTGGCGGGCCGCCCATTCAAGCAGCTCCAGGCGCCGCGGCAGCGATAGCGACACGCACAGCGGGCTCTGATGAGCCGGTGTGACCACGGCGGCGCGTGCGTTCGGTGTTTGGCTGACGCCCTGTGCGACCTGCATGCCGTCCTGGTCCACCGGAACCGGGGCAAGCTGGAGGTGCAAATGTTCCAGTAACTGGCGAGTAGGGGGGTAACCCGGATCCTCGACGAGGATCTGGTCGCCCGGATTGAGCAGCGCGTGAACGATCAACCCCAGGGTGTTTCGATAGCCCGTGGTCACGAACACTTGCGAAGGCTGGCAGGTGATGCCGCGCGCCACCTGCAGGTAGGTGGCAATCGCATTGCGCAATGACTCCAGCCCCTTGGCCGACGGGGCAGCCATGTCCGGAATCTGTGTGGCACGCACGCATCGCGCGCCGATCTGCGCCCAGATTTTTCGCGGAAACGCATCCAGCGCGGGCAGCGCCATTTGAAAGGGCAGCACGGGCGCCTTGTGCCGGATCGACGCAGCGGTGGGTGAACTCGAAGGCTGTTCGGTCCGGGCACTACCAGTCCTGACATTCATCCCCTCGGCCACCACCGTGCCGGCCTGGCCACGGGATTGAATGTAACCTTCAGCCGCCAGCAACGAGTACGCGGTATCGATCGTGCCGCGTGCCAGCCCAAGCTCTTTGGCCAGTGCCCGGGCCGCAGGAATGCGCTCGCCTGGCACCAGCACACCCTCGCAAATCGCTCTGCGGAACCGCCAGTAGATTTGCCGGTAAATCGGCTCAGTCGACGTGGGATCGAGAGGGGAAAGGTTGTTGAGGGCAGGGTTTGTCATGGGCTGGCTCTGGAAAAAAGCAATCATGGCCCAGGACATTAGCTGGAATATGGATCTTTTCCAATGGGCCAAGCAGCCCCACGATGCAGTCCTCCAAACAGCAAATCCGAGGATTGATCATGACTCAACGTATCGACTACGCCAGCGCTGCCCCTGAAGGTTACAAGGCTTTCGGCAACGTGTACGGCTACCTGCTCAAGACCGGCTTGCCCACCGAGCTGATCGACCTGGTTTACCTGCGGGTTTCGCAAATCAACGGCTGTGCGTTTTGCATCGACATGCATTCGCGGGACTTGATCAAGCTTGGCGTTGCCGTTGAAAAAATGGTGCTGGTGCCGGTCTGGCGCGACGCCGGGGATGTATTCACCTACCGCGAACGCGTGGCCCTGGCCTGGGCGGAATGCGTCACGCAAGTTGCTGATACCGGCGTGGCCGATGCCGACTATGCCGCCGTGGCGGCGGTGTTCAGCGAAAAGGAACTGGCGGACCTGACCTATGCCATTGGCTTGATGAACGCCTTCAATCGGTTCGGCGTGGCGTTCCGTTCGAAACCGGCGGCCGCTGAAAAAGCCTGACCCGTTGTGGCGAGCGAGCTTGCTCCGGGCGGCGTTCCGACGCTGGGCTGCGCAGCGGCCCCAAACGGTTTTTGTGAGTGCTTCGCACTCAAGCGGGACGATGCGGCGCTCCGACGAGCTCCCTCGCCACAGGTTTCTCATTGATCCAAGAAGGAGTTGTTGAATATGGCCTGGGCACTGCTTGGCATCGCTGGCATTCTGGAAATCGCCTTCGCCTTCTACATGAAGGGTTCCGAAGGTTTCACACGGCTGGTCCCCGGCGTCCTGACGGTCGTCACCGGTCTGTCGAGCGTCTTTCTGCTTTCACTCTCGTTGCGCACCTTGCCGGTGGGCACGGCGTACGCGGTATGGACCGGCATCGGCGCGGCGGGTACTGCGATTGTCGGTATGGCGTTGCTGGGCGACTCCACGGCGCCGCTGCGGATACTCTGCATCGGCGTGATTCTGGCCGGGGTCATCGGGCTCAAACTGGTGTCAGCCCATTAGCTGTCCTCGACGTTGTCGATGTGCTTGAAGCGTTCGATCAGAAAGTCGATCAGGCTGCGCACCCGCGCCGATAAATGCAGCTGTTGCGGGTACACCGCATACACGTCGGCGCGGGTCGGCGTCTGGTCTTCCAGCACCAGGCGCAAGCGGCCACTGCGCACATAGCGGGCGATGTCCCATTCGGCCCGCAGCAATATCCCGAACCCCTCCAGCGCCCAGTTCAGGGCCACCTCGCCATCGTTGCAACCCAGGGCGCCATGCACCTTGATGTTGTCGGTGTGTCCGCCGTTGGTGAAGCTCCAGACGCCATAGGGCGACTCGTTCTGCCGGATGAAAATGCAGTTGTGGTTTTGCAGGTCGCTGAGCTTCTGCGGGGTGCCGAATTTGTCCAGGTACAACGGCGAGGCACACAGCAAGCGGCGGTTGGAGGCGATCTTGCGTGCATGGAAAGCCGCGTCGGGCAGGGTGCCGAAGCGAATGCCCAAATCGAAGCCGTGGGTGGTCAAGTCCAGCGGGTGGTCGCTGATCTCCAGCTGAATTTCCACTTCCGGGTATTGCGCGTAGAACGCGGCGAGGGCAGGGCCGATGTGGCGGCGGCCAAAGCCGAGGGAAGCATTGACCCGAATCAGGCCCTTGGGTGTCGCGCGGCTGCTGCTGACCAACTGCTCAAGTTCATTGATCTGGGTGAGGATGCGCGCCGCCTGGGAGAAATACAGCTCGCCTTCGGAGGTCAGGCTCATCGAGCGCGTGGTGCGGTTGACCAGGCGGATGCCCAGGCGCGCTTCCAATGCCGTCAGGCGCTTACTCACCGCCGGAGGCGTGATGCCCAACTCCCGGGCGGTCGCCGCGAGGCTGCCTTTGTTGGCCAACAGGTAGAAAAAAGACAAATCCAGGGTTTGGCTCATTCGTAACTCAAAGTTATTTATGTAGTGATTTGGAGGAACTCACACCTATTTGTTCACTACATATACTCCGCTCACACCCTGCCTGAACAGTCCGGTTCGACGGGAACAACAAGAAATCGACAAGAGTGGAGTCAACAATGAGCGCATACAAAATCGCTGCAGTGCCAGGTGACGGTATCGGTGTGGAAGTGATCGCCGCAGGCGTCGAGGTGCTGCAGGCCCTGTCGAAAAAATCCGGCTTTGAACTGGATTTCAAACACTTCGACTGGAACTCCGATAACTACCTGAAGAACGGCTACTACATTCCCGAAGGTGGCCTGGAAGAACTGAAAACCTTCGACGCGATTTTCTTCGGTGCGGTCGGTGCGCTCAACGTCCCGGACCACATTTCGCTGTGGGGCCTGCGCCTGCCGATCTGCCAGGGCTTCGACCAATACGCCAATGTGCGTCCAGCCCGCGTGTTGCCGGGGGTGAAAAGCCCGCTGCACAACGGTGACCAGATCGACTGGGTGGTGGTGCGGGAAAACTCCGAAGGCGAGTACTCCGGCAACGGCGGCCGCGTGCACCGTGGCCTGCCGGAAGAAGTCGCCACCGAAGTCTCGGTGTTCACCCGGGCCGGGGTCGAGCGCATTCACCGCTTCGCCTTCGAACTGGCGCAAAGCCGCCCGCGCAAACACCTGACCATGGTCACCAAGTCCAACGCCCAGCGCCACGGCATGGTGCTGTGGGACGAGATTTTCTACGAAGTGGCCAAGGACTTCCCGGACGTGAAGATCGACAAGGAGCTGGTCGACGCCGTGACCACGCGCATGGTGCTCAAGCCGTCGACCCTGGACGTGATCGTCGCCACCAACCTGCACGCCGATATCCTCTCGGATCTGGCCGCCGCGCTGTCCGGCAGCCTGGGCATAGCGCCGACCGCCAACCTCAACCCTTCGCGAAAGTTCCCGTCGATGTTCGAGCCGATCCACGGCTCGGCCTTCGACATCACCGGCAAAGGCGTGGCCAACCCGATAGCGACCTTCTGGACCGCGGCCATGATGCTCGAGCACCTGGGCGAAGCCGCTGCGGCGAAGCACCTGATGTCGGCCATCGAGGCCGTCACCGAAAGCGGTTTGCACACCCCGGACCTGGGCGGCAACGCCACCACACGGCAGATCACCGACGCGGTGATTGCGTTGATCAACCGCTGATATTTTCCAGCGATTCAAAGTAGTACTGCGGCACAACGCCCGGGGGCGGACATGCGTGTCCGACCCCAGGGCATTTCCTGACAACAATAAAAAATCAGGGCCCTGTCATGAAAAGAATATTCGGCAAACTCTACGTACAAGTACTCCTCGCCGTGATCCTCGGTGCCATCGTCGGGGTCTTCGTACCCGAAACCGGAACCGCGCTCAAACCGTTGGGCGACGCGTTCATCAAACTGATCAAGATGCTCCTCGCGCCGGTGATTTTCCTGACGGTGGTCACGGGCATCGCACGCATGGAAAACATGAAGGAACTGGGTCGGGTCGGCTTTCGCGCGCTGCTGTATTTCGAAGTGGTATCGACCCTGGCGCTGGTGCTCGGGTTGGTGGTGGTCGATGTGTTCAAACCCGGTGCCGGCATGAACATTGACGTCGCCACGCTCGATACCGCCAGCATCGCCACGTACACCACGGCAGGCAAGCATGCCTCGTTCATGGACTTCGTCATGAACATCATCCCCGACACCATTGTCGATGCCTTCGCCAAGGGCAACGTCCTGCAAATCCTGCTGTTTTCCATTCTGCTGGGCATCGCCCTGGCCCATGTCGGACCGCGCGGCAAAGCGTTCGTCGACACCCTGGACAGCCTGATGCAGGGCATGTTTCGCATCGTCAACATGGTCATGCGCCTGGCGCCGATCGGCGCATTCGGTGCCATTGCATTCACCATCGGCAAGTACGGTTTTGGCTCGCTGTTCTCCCTGGGCAAGCTGATGGCTTGCGTGTACCTGACCTGTGCGGTGTTTGTGATTTTTGTGCTGGGGCCGATCTGCCGCTACAGCGGTTTCAGCCTGTGGAAATTCCTCAAGTTCATCAAGGAAGAACTGTTCACCGTGCTGGGCACCAGCTCTTCGGAATCGGTGCTGCCGCAGATGATCTCCAAGATGGAAAAGGCCGGCGTTTCCAAACCCGTCGCCGGGATGATCATTCCCTCCGGCTTGACCTTCAATCCGGACGGGCAGGCCATCTACTACACCATCGCGGCGATTTTCATTGCCCAGGCGACCAACACGCCACTGACCCTGACCGATCAATTGATCGTGCTGGCGGTGCTGATGTTCACCTCCAAGGGCTCGGCGGGCGTCACCGGTTCCGGCTTCATCATTCTGGCGGCCACGCTGTCGTCCCTCGGTACGATTCCGGTGGCGGGCATGGTGTTGCTGCTGGGTGTTGATCGGTTCATGTCGGAAGCGCGTGCGATCACCAATACCATCGGCAATGGTGTCGGCACCATGGCGATTGCCAAGTGGGTGGGGGCGCTGGATACGGTAAAAATGCACAAGGCGTTGAATGGGGAGGTGGTGGAGGTAGGGCAGGTGAATGATGTGATTGTGCCGACATCGGTAGTGGCTGCTCCTTTGTCGGTGAGCCTGAAAAATGCCTCTCGGGCATAGGATTGGGTACATATCCATTCCTGCGGTAACAGCTGCAAACGGTTCCGCCCTAACGGCGGGTCATTTGGAAAAGCCTGTAGGAGCGAGCTTGCTCGCGAAAAACGTCTGGACGACACGATCATCCAGGCAGAGCGCGTTATCGTTGACGTCCATCGCGAGCAAGCTCGCTCCTACAGAAATGCGCTCGGCCTTCCGACGGGGCAGATCAAAAGCAGAGCAAAGCAAAAGCGAGGCGGCCTGACAGCCGACCTGGGTTGCGGGCCTATCTGCGATCCAACTGTGGGAGCGAGCCTGCTCGCGAAGGGGTCGTGTCAGTCACCATTAATGTTCGCTGTCAGACCGCTTTCGCGAGCAGGCTCGCTCCCACAGGGGATTGGCGTACATCTGCAAAAGCCAGGTCGGCTGTCAGGCCGCCTCGCTTTGGCTTTTGATTGCAGGCGCCCCCGTTAAACCACGATGGCCCATCGCGGCGACCCACGACCATTGGTCGCCCTCACTCAAATAATGGATATGCGCCCAATCCCCAAGCGCGCCTGAAGCCGCCGCTGTCCACCTCCACCACCAAGGGCTAAACTCCCGCGATAAAACCAAAACAACGACGTGACCTTGCCTGTATGAAAATCCATCCTCTGCCGCCACTCAATAGTCTGGTCGCGTTTGAAGCCGCCGCGCGCCACTTGAGTTTCACCCTGGCCGCGCAAGAATTGAACGTGACCCAGGGCGCAATCAGCCGCCAGGTACGCCTGCTCGAAGATTACCTGGGCAAGGTCTTGTTCGAACGCACGACCCGCACCATTCACCTGAGTCCGGCAGCCAGTCAATATTACGAAACGGTTCGCGCCTCCTTGCTGCAAGTGGCGCAGGCCACTGGTGAAATTCGTCATTGGCAGGGCGCCGAGCAAGTGACGGTGGCCACCAGTACGGCGATGGCGTCGCTGTGGTTGCTGCCCAAAGTGACCGAGTTTCAACGTGAAAACGAAGAGATCGATCTGCGCATCATCGCCCATGATCAGGTCAAGGATTTCTCGCGCCTGGATTGTGACCTGGCGTTGTATTACTGCAGTACGCCGCCGCGGGAAATGCAGGTCACGCCTCTTTTTTCCGAAGAGGTCTACCCGGTGTGCAGCCCCGCGTACCTGGCGAAACATCCGGCCTTGAACACGCCTGCCGACCTGGCGGCCTGCACCTGGCTGGTCCTCGACGATCCGCAGCGGGACTGGATCGGCTGGTCCGAATGGTTCCAGAGCCAGGGGCTGAAAAACGTCGAGCCCAAGCGCCGGATCAATATCAACAGTTATTCGATGGTGATCCAGTCGGCCATGAATGGGCAGGGCATTGCGCTGGCCTGGTCGAACCTTGTCGATGACTACCTGCAAAGCGGCGCGCTGGTGCGGCCGCTGGATGCCGTGTTGCGCACCGATGCGCAGTTTTGCCTGCTTGAACCGCTGTCCCGCGGCGGTATGCGGCAAAGCGTGAAACGTTTTCGTAGTTGGCTGATGAATCAACTCCCGTCGACGCCGTAGCACCACCTGTAGGAGCGAGCTCTGCTCGCGAAAAACGTCCAGGCAACGCGGTCATTCAGACAGCACTTTTGATCGTTAGCGACCATCGTCGGAACGCCGCCCGGAGACAAGCTCGCTCCAACAGAGCTTATGTGTTACTTCGAAAAAGTGTCTATTCATGATCAAAAGTCATGAATCCCTCCCGAAATATCGTTTGTCGACACCCCTCCCGTTTTCCGAAACTTGCCGCCAGCGGACCTGGCCAGCGAGCCTGCCGAACATTCCAAACCGTGCCCAGCAGGGGAAAACAATAATGAGCACCATCCAGCAAATTCCTGTGCATCACCTTGAAACTGTCCTCAATCCGATTCATGAAGCCACCGGCCTGAGCAACGAGTTCTACACCGAACAACGGTACTTCGAACTCGAGCGCGATCAGGTCATGGGCAAGACCTGGGCCTGCGTTGGTTTTGCCAGTGATCTGGGCAAGGCCGGTTCGGTCAAGCCGATCGACTTCATGGGCCTGCCGCTGCTGTTGATGCGCAATCGCGAAGGCCTGGTGCAGGTGTTCCATAACGTGTGCAGCCACCGCGGCATGAAGCTGGTGGAGGAGGCCGGTGAGGTGCAAGGCGTCATTCGCTGCCCTTACCACTCCTGGACTTACGACCTCAACGGCGGCCTGCGCGGCACGCCTCACGTCGGCGGTATCGATCAGCACAAGGATGAGCGTTTCGCCTGTGAGAAACACGGTTTGAAAGGCATTCGCAGCGCCATCTGGATGGACATGGTGTTCATCAACCTGTCCGGTGATGCGCAGCCGCTCGAAGACATGCTCGCCCCGTTGACCCAACGCTGGACCCAGTTTCTCGGGGAAGACGGCATGAGCCTGCTGCGCCGTCGTCCCGGCCACGACGCCACCACGCTGGACATCAACTGCAACTGGAAGCTGGCCGTAGAGAACTACTGCGAGGCCTATCACTTGCCGTGGGTACACCCGAGCCTGAACTCGTATTCGCGTCTGGAAGATCACTACAACATCATTTTCGACGAACACTTCGCCGGCCAGGGCAGCTACGCCTACAACCTGTCGGACGTGGCCGGAACGCACCTGCCGAAATTCCCGGGCTGGCCGCTGGACCGCCTGCGCAATGCCGAATACGTGGCGTTTTTCCCGAACGTCTTGCTCGGCATCCAGGCTGACCACGCCTTCGCCATGCAGCTTGAACCGGTTTCGCCGGGACGCACCATCGAGCACTTGCGCCTGTTCTATGTCGGCGACGAAGCCGCGAGCAGCGCAGAGTTCAGCGCCTGCCGCGATGCGATCCTGGAATCCTGGAAAGTGGTGTTCGCCGAAGACATCAGCTCGGTCGAAGGCATGCAGAAGGGCCGGCATTCCCCAGGCTACAAGGGCGGCGCGTTCTCCCCGGAAATGGACATCCCGACGCACTTCTTCCACCAGTGGGCCGCACGTCAATTGCTCGCCACCACGCCGTCTGCCTGAGGAGGTTGTCCCATGTATCCGATAGCCTCTCACTGGCTCAACTACATCGACGGGCAATGGAGTGACAGCGTCCAGCGCCTGACGGTGAACAACCCAGGCTCCGCCGAGCCGTTGGCGACCATCGCCCAGGCCACCGTGGCCGATGCCGAGCGTGCCGTGCAGGCGGCCCGACGCTGCGCTGACAGCGGTGAGTTGACCCGGGTGCGTCCGGCGCAGCGGGTCACCTGGCTGCTGCGTATCGCCGAGGAAATTCGTGCCGTGGCGGATGAGGGCGCCTGGGTGCTCTGCCAGGAAAACGGCAAGCGCCTGATCGATGCCAAGGACGAGTTCATCGAGGCGGCGCGCTACTTCGAGTACTACGCCGGCATGGCGGACAAGATCGAAGGCACCTCGATCCCGCTGGGCAACGGTTACATGGATTTCACGCTGTACGACCCGATGGGCGTGTCGGCGCAGATCGTGCCGTGGAACTTTCCGGTGTCGATCTGTGCCCGTTCGCTGGCGCCGGCCCTGGCGGCCGGCAATGCGGTGGTGATCAAGTCGCCTGAGCTTTCACCGCTGGGCATGTGCGTGCTGATCCGCGCCATTGCCAATGCCGGTTTGCCCCAGGGCGCGGTCAACCTGATTTGCGGTCGTGGTCGCGAAGTCGGTTCGCATCTGGTGAGCCACCGTGGCGTCGATCAGATCGTGTTCACCGGTTCCGTGCCGACGGGCCAGTCGATTTTGCGCGATGCCGCTGCGCATGCGATTCCCAGCGTGATGGAGTTGGGCGGCAAGTCGGCGGCGATTGCCTTTGCCGACGCCGATCGCGAGCAGCTGCTGGCCAGCGTCAAGTCGGGCATTTTCTTCAATGCCGGCCAGGTCTGTTCGGCGATGTCGCGGCTGCTGGTGCAGCGCGATATTTATGAAGACGTTGTAGAGGCAGTCGTCGCCCTGGCCGAAGGGCTCAGTGTCGGTGAAGGCTTTGAAAACGCCGACCTCACACCAGTGGTCAGTGCCGGGCAACTGGCGGGAATCGAAGCCTTGTGCCGACGTGCCGTGGAGGACGGCGCCATCGCGGTCACCGGGGGCGAAGCCTTCGCCGAGCGTGCCGGGCACTTCATGCGTCCGACCGTGTTCCGCGATGTCACGCCACAGATGTGCATTGCTCAGGAAGAAGTGTTCGGACCGGTGTTGGCGATCATGCCGTTCGACACCGAAGAAGAGGCCATCGCCATCGCCAACGGCACCGAGTTCGGCCTGGTGGCCGGGGTGTTCACCCAGGACATCAGCCGCGCCATGCGCTGCACCCGTCGCTTGAAATCCGGCCAGGTGTTCGTCAACGAATGGTACGCCGGTGGCATTGAAACGCCGTTTGGTGGCGTCGGTTTGTCGGGCTTCGGCCGGGAAAAGGGTCAGGAAGCCTTGTACAGCTACGTGCGCACCAAAAACGTGGCGATCCGGATCGCCGGGGAGTGAGCACCATGTTCAAGACTTGGCTTTGCATTGTCTGCGGTCTGATATACGACGAGGCGTTGGGCTGGCCCGAGGATGGCATCCTCGCCGGTACGCGCTGGGAAGATGTTCCCGAGGACTGGGTGTGCCCGGAATGCCACGTCGGCAAGGCTGATTTCGAGATGCTCGATATCAGCGAGTACACCGAGGCGGCTGCGGCTGTCAGCGTCCCGGTCAGCGCGCCGCCACTGGCCGTGCCTGTTATCCCAGCGTTGCTGCGCCAGCCGATCGTCATCATCGGTAGCGGTTATGCCGGTTATGGCCTGGCCCAGGCATTGCGCAAGGCCGATCCCGAGGTCGAGATCCGCGTACTGACCCAGGAGTCCGGGCACCTGTATTCGAAACCGGCGCTGTCGATCGGTTTATCCCAGGGCAAAAGTGCCGAGGCGTTGTCCGGTGAATCACCCTTGGCGATCGAACAGCGGCTGAACATCCGCGTTTATCCCCATTGCAAGGTGCTGGGCATCGACAGCGCGAAGCGACGCTTGCGCACCAGCTTCGGTGAGATGGAGTTCGGCCAACTGGTCCTCGCCAGCGGTGCCCAGCCTATCCGCCTGCCGATCCAGGGCGAGACGGCGGCCATGCTCAGCGTGAACAACCTGCAGGATTACCACGGCTTTCGTGAGCGTCTGACCGGCGTGCAGCGTGTGGCGATTCTGGGTGATGGCCTGATCGGGTGCGAGTTTGCCAATGACCTGGCCCACAACGGTTTCAGCGTGGATGTCATCGGCCTGGGTCGCTGGCCGATGGAACGCCTGTTGCCCGCCGAAGCGGGGCAGGTTCTGCAAAACGCACTGAGTGACTTGGGGGTGAAGTGGCATCTGCAAAACACCGTCGAGGCCATCGAAGCGAGCGGGCAGGGCTATGCCCTGAAACTGGCGGGAGGCCAAATCCTTGAGGCTGATCTGGTGTTGTCGGCGGTCGGGCTGCGTCCTGATCTGAGCCTGGCGCAGAGCGCTGGCCTGGCGGTCGGACGCGGCATTCAAGTCAATGCCCGGCTGCAAACCTCGGCACCGGGTATCTACGCCTTGGGCGATTGCATTGAGATCGACGGCCAGTTGCTGCCTTATCTGGCGCCGATCAACCAGGGCATTCAGGCACTCAGCAAAACCTTGCTCGGCCAGCCCACCGACGTCGACTACCCGTTGATGCCGGTGACGGTGAAAACCCCGGCCGTGCCGCTGTGCCTGTTGGCGCCGGCGATGGCCGGAGAAGGGCAATGGCGATGCACGCCGACGCCAGACGGTATGAGCGCCGGTTTCTATGACGCCGAGGGCCGGCTCAACGGCTTTGTCCTGCTCGGTCGCCAGGCGCAAACGCAGCGCAGCGCATTACTGCAGTCCTGTCAGAACTCTCAGCAGGCTGTCGCCTGAGGCTGGAACCATGAAAAATTCGATCAATTTGCCTTATGACGATGCGAGCTGCGGCTGGTACGCAGCATTGCCCGAGCAGCCGGCGTGCAAGCGCTTGTCCGGCGAACAGCGTGCAGACTTTGCGGTAGTGGGGGCGGGCTTTGCCGGCCTGGCCGCGGCCCGTCGCCTGGCCCAGCATCACCCCGAAGCGCGCATCATTTTGGTGGATGCGCAGCGGGTCGCCCATGGTGCCTCGGGGCGCAACTCGGGGTTCGTGATCGACTTGCCCCACAAGTTCGCGCTGCAGCATCCGGACCCGGCACACAAGCAACGTTTGCTGTCGCTCAACCGTTCGGCCATTTCACAGTTGCAGGGCCTGGTGCAAACCCACGGTATCGAGTGCCAATGGTCCCATGCCGGCAAGTATCAAGGCGCGGTGGGCCCGCGTGGCCTGGCGTATCTGGATCACTTCGAGCGGCTGATGAGCGACCTGGGCGAACCCTTTCGCCGGGTCGACTCAAAAGAGCTGGCCGGCGTACTGGGCACCCAACATTACAGCGGCGCGATCTACACGCCAGGCTGCTACCTGATGCAACCTGCCGCGCTGGTCACCGGCCTGGCGCGCACGCTGCCGGGCAATGTCGAGTTGCTGCAAGAGTCGCCCATCCAGCGTCTGGAGCGCGACGGTCGGGGCGGCTGGATTCTGCATGGCACCAACGGCGTGATCCGCACGCCGCAACTGTTGCTGGGCACCAGTATCTTCACCCAGGAGTTTGGCTATCTGCGCAATCGCCTGTTGCCGGTGATGACCTTCGCCAGTTGGACCCGTCCGCTGACCGATGCCGAACTGGCCACCTACGGCGGTCAATTGGACTGGGGCCTGACGCCGGCGGACCACGCCGGTACGACGGTGCGTATGACGCAGGATCGCCGCTTGATCATCCGTAACACCTACAAGCACGTGCCTAAATATGGCCGAAGCACCAGCGATGCCATGCGCTCGAACGTGCACGATGCGCATCGCAAGGCCTTCCAGGCGCGCTTCCCGCAACTGGCCGACGTGCCGTTCAGCCACACCTGGGGCGGGGTGTATGCGATCTCGCGCAACTTCACCAACTTCTTCGGCGAGCTGGAGCCCGGCGTGCACGCCTCAGCGTGCGACAACGGTGTCGGTGCAGCCTGGGGCACAATCTCCGGGACCTTGCTGGCGGATCTTGCCGTGGGGGCCGACTCCGTACAGTTGAACGACATCCGCGCGGTGACCGGCATGCCGTCGCTCAACCCGCCGGAGCCGTTCCTCGGCCTGGGTGTTCGCTCGCGAATTCGCTTGGCGGCCTGGAACAGCCGGAGCGAGTTATGAGTAAGCCCGAGAAAGGTAAAAGCCGGGTGTTGCGCATCGACCACCAGGACCTGGATTTCACTTTCCGTGGCGGTCCGCCCGGTGCCGCCTGGGTCGCCCGTGCCCTGAGCAATGAAATCTCGCCGAACATCGGCGTGGGTTTTGCCCGTTGGGAGGGCGCGCAAGTGGCCTGGACGGTGCTGTATGACGAGGTGATTTTCGTCATCGAGGGCTGCTTTGAACTGCAGGTCGGCGACGAGCTTTTCCAGGTCACACCTGGGCAGTTGCTGTGGATTCCCGAAGGAACTGCGTTGGTGTACGGCGGGCATGCCTTGTTCGGCTATGTGGTGCATCCGGGTAACTGGAAGCAGCTCCACGGTTTGACTTGAGGCATCTGACTGTGGCCTGCGGTTGCAGGCCAGGGGTTTCGCGATCTCATATTCCGGGAAACAGCACCGTGTTTGGACTGACGAAGATGTTCGGCGCGCTCTATTTGGCCAGCCTGTTGATGCAGCTGGGATCGACGTTGCTGATGACTTATCTGGCGCTGCGCCTGAATGGATCGGGAGCGGCCGAAACCGCGGGCGGTGCGTTGATGGCCGCCAATGCCCTGGGCATGGTGCTGGGTGGTTGGGTCGGGCGTAGCCTGATCGCGCAGGTGGGGCACATTCGAACTTACGCGGCCTGTGCCGGCATCATTGCGGCGGCGGTATTGGCCCACGAATTCAGCGCGTCATTGCCTTTTTGGCTGGTGCTGCGAGCGCTCGTCGGGCTGGCGATGATGTGTCAATTGATGGTGATCGAAAGCTGGCTCAACGACCAGGCCAGGACCGAACAGCGCGGCAGTGTCCTGGCGCTGTACATGGTCGCCAGTTACGTCGGCATGATGCTCGGTCAATTGGCCTTGAGTCTTGATGAAGGGTTGGGCATCCGTGCGTTGCTGGGTGTGGCGATGGTGTTCGCCTTGTGTTCGGTGCCCGTGGCACTGACCCGTAGCGCGCATCCGACGGCGGTGCCGGCGGCCTCTATTGACCTGGGATTGTTCCTGCGGCGGATTCCGCAGTCGCTGGTGACCATTCTGGTGTCCGGGATGATCAACGGAAGCTTCTACGGACTGGCCGCGATCTATGCCAGCAAGCAGGGGGTGGGAACGGCGCAGGTCGGGCAGTTCATGGCCTTGACCATCGGCGCCGGGCTGTTGGCCCAGTTGCCGTTGGGCTGGCTGTCGGATCGATTGCCCCGTGCAAGCCTGATTCGCGCGGTTGCGGTGCTGCTGATCCTCGTCAGCCTGCCGCTGGCGTTCAATCAAAGCCCTTCGTTTGCCACCTTGCTGTGGTTCGGCGCGGGCATCGGCTTCTTGCAGTTCTGCCTGTACCCGCTTGGCGTGGCGCTGGCCAATGACAACATGGAGCCCGCGTTGCGCGTGTCGCTCTCGGGCATGCTGTTGATCACGTTTGGCGTCGGCGCCTGTTTCGGGCCGTTGATCGCGGGTGTGCTGATGGAATACCTCGGTGCGTCGAGTTTTTACTATTTCTATGCCGGCAGTGCCTTGCTGCTTGCATTGCTGGTGGGCCAGAGAAAAATCACCGGCAAGCACCTGCAAAAGGATGCGCCGCTGCATCACCCGGTGACGCCCAACGGGATTGCCAGCTCAAACCTGGTGTCGGTAGTCGAGCCTGTGGGCGAGGGCACGCCCTTGTGTAGGAGCGAGCTTGCTCGCGATGGCCGTTAACGATAACGCGTGCTGTCTGAATGAACGCGTTATCCGGGCGTTTTTCGCGAGCAAGCTCGCTCCTACAGGACTGTAGGTCATAGGCGGTTTATTGATGCGTTTTTCTCATGAGTCGGTGACTAAATATGGTTTGAACGGTGGTTTGGTTTCAATCATCTTGGCAATGCTGCCAAAACCGAGATAGACCGGAATTAACCTGCGGATAAAGCGTTCCGGCGTCAGTCGATGCCGGGCGATAAACATCCTGCGGAACACTATCTACACCCTTAAACAAAAACAAAAGGGGAAAACAATGCGTGCGCAATCCGGCATGTTGAAAGGCCTTAATCCGAATGTGACAGTGGCTTCCATATTAGCAGTGATCATTTTCGTTCTATTTTGTGCATTTAAAGATGAGCAGGCAGCCAAGGCCTTTGAGATGGCTTCGGTGTTTATTCTGCATAACTTCAAGTGGTATTACATCGCACTGATCAGTGGTGTACTTGGCCTGTTGCTTTATATCTCCATCAGCCGTTTCGGCACGCTCAAACTGGGTCGCGAACATGATCGGCCCGAGTTCAGCTTCGCCTCATGGATTGCGATGCTGTTCAGTGCGGGTATGGGCATCGGCCTGATTTTCTGGTCCGTCGCCGAACCGATGCTGCACTATGCGGACAACCCGTTTTCCAAGGGCTTGACCGATGAATCGGCGACCCTGGCCATGCGTATCACGCTGTTCCACTGGGGCCTGCACCCTTGGGCCATTTTCTCGATGATCGGCCTTAGCCTGGCCTACTTTGCCTACCGTAAAGGCTTGCCGCTGGCGCTCCGTTCACTGCTTTACCCACTGATTGGCGATCGTATTTATGGATGGATCGGTCATGTCGTCGACATCATGGGCGTTGTCATTACCGCCTTTGGTGTTTCCCAGTCGCTTGGCCTGGGTGTTGTGCAGATCAATACCGGATTGCACCAAGTGTTTGGTATTCCGGTCAGTGTCGGATTGCAGTTATCCATCATCCTGTTTGTCAGTATTGTTGCCTGTATATCGCTATTGGCCGGCCTGTCAAAAGGCATGAAGCGTATTTCCACGCTTAATATGTACTTGTCTTTCATATTGATGCTGGCGGTACTTGCCATTGGTCCAACCCGCTACATTCTGAACTTGATGTTTGAATCCACCGGCGACTATGTGCAGAACATTGTCGGCCTGAGTTTCTGGATGGACGCGCAGAAGGACACCGAATGGCAAAACTGGTGGACGGCGTTCTACTGGCCATGGTGGATGACCTGGGGGCCTTTCGTCGGGTTGTTCATTGCGCGAATTTCCAAAGGCCGGACCATTCGGGAGCTGGTGGTCGGGGCGCTGCTGGTGCCGACGATGGTGACCATTCTGTGGATGTCGGTGTTCGGTGGCGCGGCGCTGAAGAATGAGCAACAGGACAAACAGGCTTACCAGGCGTCCGTCGCGGCTCAAGTGGTCACTCAAGAACAACCGAAGTTCGAAGGCGGCACGGTACTGCTCGCCACCAAGAAAGAAACCACCGCGGCCATGTTCACCTTGCTGCAATCGCTCGATGGCCAGGCCATTGGCGCCGCGTTGTCGATCCTGGTCTGCGTGTTGCTCGGGGTGCACTTTGTCACCACGGCGGATGCCGGAACCCAAGTGTTGTGCACCCTGTGTGCGCTGGGCAGCACCAATCCACCCAACTGGATCAGATTGCTCTGGTGCATTCTGGAAGGGGCCATTGCGGCGGGGTTGTTGCTGGCCGGCGGATTGAAAGCCATTCAGATGGCGAGCATCGCGGCGGGTCTGCCGATTGCCATGTTGCTGCTGGTGATGTCTTACACGTTGATTCATAGCTTGCGCAAGGAGATGCCGGCAGTTCCTGCGAGGACACCGGCGGTGGGTGATTTGCCGGAACAGGTTGAGCGTCGTGACGTGGAACCGGTTGTGAACAAGGCGGGTTCGCTTGCTGCGGCGCAGGCTTATTGATCAACAGCTGTAGCCATTTCACTTGTGGGAGCGAGCCTGCTCGCGAATGCAGTGTGTCATTGAGCATAAATGTTGACTGACACGCCGCCTTCGCGAGCAGGCTCGCTCCCACAGTTTGATCTTCAGTGAACGCGAAACCTGCGACCGCCGAAGGTCCTTTGTGGGAGCGAGCAGGCTCCCACATTCAGACAGAGTGCATCGGCAAAAAATGCAGGTCCATTCCTCTCCATTTTGACAACAGTGTTTGTCCCGCCCAGCACTGTTTGGCATCGGGTCAAAGCCCTAGCATCGTCTCTACCGAATGAACCCATACCAAGGGTTCACAAGGCCCAAGCCAACAAACTTGAACGAGACGGTGTCCCTCATGAACATCTCAAAAATCGCAATTTTTCTCGCGCTCGCTTGCATAGGCGCGCAGGCCTTTGCCGAAGAAAGCCATGCCAAGCCGCAAGCCGGCAAGCCGGCGGTCGAGACCTATACCTACGGATCGAAACTGGACATCAAGAAGGTCATCACCCTCAGCGATGTACCGAACGAATGCGGCCCGGTGCCGGCGCAAATGACCTATGAAGACTCGCAAGGGCAACGCCATGTCCTGCAGTATCAAGTCATGGGCAGCGGGTGTTCTAACGGTTGAGTGCTGTGCGGGCGGTGGAGGGTCGACACTCCATCCGGACTCAGACGTTTTTGACGTTGAACGACGTGCGGGCAATTTTTTCATCGGCAGCCAACAACCCGGGAATGTAGTCCTTCAAAAACTCCACCCAGGTTTTTATTTTTGCATCGACGAATTTTCGTGAAGGGTAGATGGCAAACAGATTCAACTCTTCAAAATGATACTCGGGCAGTACTCGCACCAGAGTGCCTGCCTTGAGCCCGGCAACGGCAGACGCCACCGGCTGGATGCCGATGCCCATGCCACGGGTGAGGGCGACGGTCATGGCATCGGCGGTGTTGACGTGAAACGGCGACTCCGGGGTGTTGACGGTCTCCACGCCTTCGGGTCCTTCAAAGACCCAGTGCTGGACCGGCATGACCGTGTGGACGATTCTCAGGCAATCGTGCGCACCCAGCGAACCCGGCGTGTCGGGTGTTCCGCGTTTTTTCAGGTACGCCGGCGAGGCGCAGAGAATGCTGTAGGTGATCCCCAGCCGCTGAGCGACAAATCCCGAGTCGGGCAGGTCCCGCGCCAGCACGATCGACATGTCATAGCCTTCCTCCAGCAAGTCGGGCAGCCGATTGGTCAAGGTCAGATCAAACAACACTGACGGATGCGTCTCGCGGTATTTGGCGATGGCATCGATCACGTAGTGATTGCCGATGGCCGACATCGCGTGAATCTTCAAGCGGCCGACGGGGTTGATCTGTGCCGTGCCCGCTTCCTCTTCCGCTTCGCGCACCTCTTGCAGAATCTTCTCGCAGCGCTGCAGATAACGCATGCCGGCCTCGGTCAATGCCAGGCGCCGGGTCGTGCGATTGATCAAGCGTGTCTGCAACCTGGCTTCCAGGCTCGACACGGCTTTGGACACGTTGGTCGTGGTGGTGTCCAACAGCTGGGCCGCGGCCGTGAAGCTGCCGCTCTGGGCGACCGCCATGAAGAAACGCATGGTCTGGAAAACATCCATCGGTGTCACCTCAGGGGGGAAGTCAAAAATTATAGGGGCTGGCCGGCACAACGATGGATCAGGCCAAAAAAAGGAGCGGCTGTGTGAAGAGCCGCTCCTGTGCCAGGTTACTTTTTCCGGGGAATGAACCCCGGGACACCGGTTTCAACCACCGAGTTGAAGCGAATCCGGGTGGTGATGTCCTGGCGGATTTCATGCATGGCCCGGTGGGGCAGGGTCGAAATGTCGCGGTTTTCCTGAATGTGGCTCAGGGTGGCCGAGGTGGTCAGGAACGCCACGCCGCGTTGCACCGCCCAGGCCAGGGCCACTTGTGCCGGGGTCTTCTGCAAGCGCTGGGCGATACCGGTGATCACCGGTTCTTCCAGCACGTTCGGCTCCATGCCATGGCCGAGGGGGGCAAAGGCCAGGACGATGATCCCGTGCTGTTGGCAAAACTCGAGCAGTTCCCATTCCGGCAGGTAAGGGTGGGATTCGACTTGCACCACGGCGGGTTTGATCCGCGCCACGGCCACGATCTCTTTCAGCGCCTCCAGGGTGATGTCGGACAAACCGATGGACTTGCAGCGACCTTCATCCACCAGAGATTCAAGTGCCCGCCAGGTGTCGATCAGGGTCACGCCCGAGTCATAGAGGACATGGCCAAAAACATCTCGGGGATCCTGATCGTCACCGGCTTGAAAGGCGAATGGCGTGTGGATCAGATAGCAGTCGATGTAGTCCACCTGAAGCCGGCGGCAACTGGCTTCAAAGGCCGGCACCACCCGCTCCGGACGATGGTTGGTGTTCCACAGTTTGGTGGTGATGAACAAGTCCTCGCGCCGCGCCTTGCCGGCGTCCATGAAGGCCTGCAGGGCCACGCCAACCTGTTCTTCATTGCGATAACGCTCGGCGCAATCGAAATGCCGGAACCCCGCTTCCAGCGCGTGGGTGATCGCCTGGGTGGTGACGCTGAGGTCTTTGAACAGAGTGCCGAAACCCACGGCGGGCATCTTTCCTGCACCGTTGTTCAGGGCAAAGGCGGTATCTCGAAGGTCATCGTGAAAGGCTTCGTAGGACATGAATTGACTCCACTCTCAGGGGGCCACGACCGCAAGCGCGGACGTGGCCTTTCATAAATTGGTTTTTGATTAACCTGTGGCGAGGGGATTCATCCCCGCTCGGCTGCGCAGCAGTCGTAAATCCAGACAACTCGATTTGCCTGAATGAATGCTGGGGCTGCTTCGCAGCCCAACGGGGATGAATCCCCTCGCCACAGGTTTCTTGTTTGTCTGAACGTTTTTTGCGTTTATTGGTATGACGTGCTGCCTGTTTCACGGCTGGCAACGCGCTGCTCAAACACACCCGCGCAATTCCCGCCCAGCGCCACAAACAACTGCACCGTGTCCAGGTACTGCGCCGTTTTCGCCCGGATATGCCCCAGCAAGGCCTGCTCATAGGCCCGTGCCGCCTCCAGCACCTGGAGGATGCTGTTCTCGCCCTGGGCGTAGGCTTGCTGGTTCAAGCGAAAACTGGTTTCGGCGGCGCGCAACGCGTCGTCCTGCGCCCGGTATTGTTCGGCGTCATGGTTGATCGCCTGCAGCGTGTCGGCGACCTGGCCGAACGAGCTGATAACCGTTTGTTGGTAGCTGGCGAGCGTCGCGTTGTAACCCTCCACGGCGGCCTGGCGTTCAGCCTTGAGCGTGCCGCCATTGAAGATCGGCCCGGCAATCCCCGCCGCGAAGCCCCAGAGTGCCGCGCCGCCATTACCGGAAGCGGCCTGGGCCAGAGACGCGGACAACGTCACCTTCGGATAGAGATTGGCGGTCGCCACGCCCACGGCGGCGCTGGCGATATGCAACTCGGCCTCGGCTTGCTGCACGTCCGGCCGGGCGCGGGCCATCTCGGATGGCAAACTCACGGGCACACTGGCCGGCAGGGTGAAATCAGCCAGGTCGAACGGCGGAGGGATCCAGTCGGCCGGGCCTTTGCCGGTCAGAATCGACAGCGCATGACGTGCGGCATCACGCTGCTGGGCCAGGGGCGGCAACAGGGTGCGGTCCTGGGCCAGCCGCGTTTCGGCCAGCGACACATCGACCTGCGTGGTGCTGCCGTTGATATGCGCGGCGCGCACCAGTTCGAGGTTTTTGCTGTCATTGGCCAGCAGTTTTTCCACGGCCTGAATTTGCGCATTGGCCGACGCAACCAGCAAGGCCTGGCTGGCCACATCGCTGGTCAGCTTCAGGTACGCCGCGTCGTAACGACGCTTTTGCAGATCGGCGAACGCTTGCTGCTGTTCGACCAACCGCTTGTTGCCACCGAACACATCCAGGTCGAAACCGACCCGTGGCCCGATCGCATAGAAGTTGTCGGTCGCTGGCGCCTTGGCGTTGTGCAGCCGTTGGCGACCGGCCGTTGCGCCGAAGTCGACCTGCGGATACAGCGCACCTTCTGCGGCGGCCACGGAGGCGGAGGCCTGGCGAATGGTGGCATCGGCGGCGACCAGCTCAAGGTTGCCGTCGATGGCACGGCGTACCACCTGGTCGAGCTTGGGCGAGCGCAAGGCCGACCACCAGTGGCCGCTGACTTTCCTGCCCGGTTCGATGCGCTGCCCGCCGTCCTGGCCAAGACGCTGCTCGGCCTGTTGGTCATAGTGCTGCGACGGGCTATCGGCCGGGGTCTTGAAGTCAGGGCCGACGGTACAGGCGGACAGGAACACCAGTACCGAGAGTGCGCTGAGCTTCGCCGGGAATGGCGTTTGAAACGGATGACTGGATATCATTGGGCACACTCCACAAAACTATTGGGTCGCAGCGGGTTTGCGAAGAAAGACAACCAGCGGGCTCACCACCAGCATCGCCACCAGCAAAATCTTGAACTGGTCGACAACAGCGATGAACGCGGCCTGGTGGGTGATCAGGTGGTTCAGCCCTTCAAGTGCCGGTAAGGGCAGCGACGCCGTGCCGAAATGTGCAACGGCATGAAAGGGCGTCACATGGCTGGCCATCGCCAGGTGCATCGCCTGGGTGTTGTTGAAGAAGTAGATCTGCACAATCGCCACGCCCAGGGTGCTGCCATACACACGCAACAGGTTGAAAACACCGGTACCTTCCGGGCGCAGCGTGGGGGCGAGGGTGCTGAACGCCACCTTGGCCAGGGCTGCCATCGACATGCCGATGCCGACACCCTGGATCGCACCGGCCAGCGCGACCGGCGGCCAGTCCATCAGCGGTGAATAGCCGAGCATCAGCCAGTTGGCATAGATCACCAGGGCGACGCCGATGGCCACGAACAGCCGGCGGTCGAAACGCTCGGGAAGTCGTCCTGTCAGCAGGAACGCTCCGACCAGTCCCGCGCCGCGCGGCAGGGTCAGGGCGCCGGTGGTGTCAGGCGGATAACCGAGAATTTCATCGAGCATCGGCGACGTCAGCGCCATGGTCGACAGCAGCACGAAACCGATGGCGAAAAAGATCAGCGTCGACAGCACGAAATTGCGATCAGCGAACAGGTGCTTGTTGAAGAAGTGCACCTTTCGGGTCAGCACATGCACGATGAACAGATACAACCCAAGCCCACTGGCCAGTGCCTCGATCCAGATTTCGGGCGAGTCGAACCAGTCCATGCGTTCGCCTCGGTCGAGCAGCATTTGCAGGCTGATCATCGCCAGGGTGAAGCTGCCGAAGCCAAAGAAATCGAATGGCGGTGCTTTCTCGGCTTTTTTCTCGGCCAGCAGCAGCGCAATCACCATGAAGATGTACGCTGACAACGGCAGGCTGATGTAGAAGATCGGCCGCCAGTCGAAATGCTCGGCGATCCAGCCACCGATGCTCGGGCCGGTAGCAATGCCCAGGAGCACGATCGCCGTCCAGGTTGCGCCAAATTTCATGCGCTTTTCAGGTGCCAGGGTCTCCAGGGCAATCCCCATCGAAAGCGGTGCCAACACACCACTGGCCAGGCCCTGGATGATCCGTGCGCCGATGAACTCCAGCGGCGTCGTTGACGCCGTCCCGAGCAGCAGGCCGAGCACGAAAACCGCCAGCGCAACCTGATACAGCCGCTTCACGCCAAAGCGCGCGGCGAGCCACTGGGCAATCGGCATCGTGATGGCGCTGGCCGCCAGGTACGCGGTGAAAATCCAGCCGGCCTGGTCGTCGGTCATCGACAGACTGCCTTGAATCAACCTGAGCACCGCATTGGGCAACGGCAGGTTCGCCGATTGCATGTAGGTCGCCAGCAGCACGGCGAATCTCAGCGAGCCCGCGGCTCCATCAGTCTTGGCGTTCATCAGCCATTACCTGCGGTTAACAGCGATTTGAGCGGGCTCCACCAGGGCGTGCGGTGGCCGGTGTCGACTTTCACGGTGGCGCTGGTGCCGGAAAACAGCGGCAGGGCAGGGTCCGGTTCATCCAGTTCGAGACGCACCGGTACCCGCTGGACCACCTTGACCCAGTTGCCGGTGGCGTTTTCCGGCGGCAGCAGGGCGAAGTCCGAACCGGCGCCGGGGCTCATGCTGGTGACGTGGGCCTTGAACACGCGATCCGGGTAGGTATCGATGTTGATGGTCGCTTCCTGGCCCGGACGCATATGCGTAACCTGGGTTTCGCGGAAGTTGGCCTCGACCCAGACCTCGTGATCGGAAATCAGCGCAAAGGCTGGCGCGCCGTTGTTGAGGTAGTTGCCCACCTGCAGATCGTCGACCTTGGCCACGATGCCGTCGGCGGGTGCATAGACCGTGGCGTACGACAGGTAAAGCTGCGCCTCGTCCAGCTGCGCCTTGGCCTCACGTACTGTCGGGTGGCGGTCGGCTTCGATGCTCGGGTTGCCATTCAAAGCCACTACGGTGCTGGCGATCTGTTGTTCGATGGACGCGATGCGCTGACGTGAAATCTTCAGGTCGGTTTCCGCGCGCTCGTAAATGGCCCGGGAAACGAACTCGGTCGCCACCAGTGCTTTCTTGCGGGCGAATTCCTTCTGGTCGAAGTCCGCCGACTCTTTGGCCGATTGCAACTCAGCCTGCTGCTGGCGGTAGCTGGCCTTGAGGCCATCGATGCGCAGCCGCGCGACGCTCAACTGCGCCTGGGCACGGTCGATGGCGATCTGCAACGGTTTGGGGTCGATGCGAAACAGCACATCGCCCTTGTGCACCGGCTGATTGTCTTTGACGGCGATTTCCACCACCTGCCCGGAAATCCGTGCATTGATCGAGGCCTTGGCCACCCGGGCGTAGGCGTTATCAGTGGTGACAAAGGGCTCGCCCGCCACGTATTTGGTATAGCTGATGACAGCGAACAGGGCAGGTACGCCCACCATCAGCCAGGGGCGCAGTGTTTCCTTGAGCGGTTTCTTGATCCGCTCTGGGTGCTCGAAGGTCTGGGTAGCCGGGATATCGAACTGCTGGGTCATGAACACACCTCAAACCGAATAATTGCCGTGAGAAAGCAAACCCGCGTGCGGTGGGGAGGGTGGCTCCGCCGCACCTGTTTCGTCGCTGCAATACCCGGTTCGAGCTTCGCTACAACAAACGTGAAAGGCAGGAACTTCTGGTTCCTTAATTTTGTGCGATGATGTAAGAATATCCACGCGCCCACCTTCCCACAAGGATTTTGTACGACATGGCACAAAATAAAGCGACAGAAGGCAAAGGCCGCGGCCGGCCCCGCGCCTACGATCCGCAGACCGCGTTGCGTCAAGCGCTGGATGTGTTCTGGAACACCGGCTACTCCGGCGCTTCCCTGGACAGCATCGCCACGGCGGCGGGCATGAATCGACCCAGCCTCTATGCGGCCTTCGGCGACAAACACGCGCTGTACATCAAGGCGCTCGAGCAGTACTGGGAGACGGCCGCCGCCGACATGCAGGCCGCGCTGACCGATACCGAGTTATCACTGCGTGACGCATTGATGCGTTTCTATGAGGGGCAGTTGGCGATTTACTTTTCGGGCGAAGGCCAGCCGCGCGGCTGCTTTGCCATTGGCACCGCGACCACCGAGGCGGTTGAGGATCCGCAGATACGCGAAGTGCTGTCAGACCGGCTCAGCCGGCTCGATGCCGATCTGGAAGTGCGCCTGCGAAGGGCCATCGAAGCCGGCGAGTTGAAAGGCGACGTTGACGCGCTGGCGCTGGCGGTGCTCGCCTCATCCCTGCTGCACAGCATTTCGATCCGTGCGCGGGCGGGCAAATCCAGGGACGAGTTGACCGGGCTTGCGCGCAACGCGGTCAACGTGATCTGCGGCAGCTGAGGTCGATGTGAGCGAGGGACTCGAAGACATTCTGGCTGAACGGCTTGCGGTGGTTTTTTGCGGGATCAATCCAGGGGTGATGGCCGCCGCCCAAGGGCATCATTTCGCGGGGCGGGGCAATCGTTTCTGGCGCACCTTGCATCTGGCCGGATTCACCCCGGAGCAAATGCGCCCGGAACAGGACCGGACGATCCTGCAATATCAGTGCGGCCTGACCACCGTGGTGGAGCGGCCGACCGCGTGCGCCGACCAACTGTCGCAGCATGAATTCATCGCAGCGGCAGCGGAGTTCGAAGGCAAGATCGCCCGTCATGCGCCACGCTTTGTGGCGTTTCTTGGCAAGGCAGCGTATGCGGCACTGTCGGGGCAGCGAGATGTGGCGTGGGGATTACAGGCCAGGACTTTCGGCCATGCCTCGGTGTGGGTCCTGCCCAACCCGAGCGGACGCAATCGCGCCTTTACCCTTGATCAACTGGTGGATGCGTACCGCCAACTCAGGTTGACGATCGCTCAGTAGTTCATGCCGTCGTCGATGGCGATGCCTTGCGCACGCATGGCCTTGATCAAATCGGCGCGGGTGCCGGGCAGGTTGAGCATGGTTTCGGCGCGCAGTGCCGCGACTTCTTCGGCGCTGTAGGGCTGGTAATGCGCAGGCATGCTCGCGCCCGCCATGCCGTCTTCGCGCATCAGCCAGTTGAGCAGGTCCGCCAGTTGCGCATTGTTCAGCGCCGACTGCGACATGCCCGGCACGCGCACCAGGAATTCGCGGCCGCCAGGGACTTTCAGGAAGTTACCGACAAAGCCTTTCATCCGCGGCGTGTCGTTGGCCGCTGAACCCGTGCCGTCGCCCAAATGGCAGCCGGCGCACTGCAACTGGTAATTCACGCCGACGCTGTAGCCGGCATCGCTGATGGCTTTTTGCGGGGCTTCGTTGCCGGGTGCATGACCTTGGTTGGGATTGGGAATGGCCCGGGCTTGTGCGAGTGGAGTGGTCATGAGGCAGACAAGACCAACAATCAGCAACCTGCGCATAAAAAAACCTCTGCTGGCGATTTTGTGTAGGAGCGAGCTTGCTCGCGAAAAACTCAAGGACGACACGGGCTCCAGGGAGAACGCGTCATCGTTCACGTCCATCGCGAGCAGAGCTCGCTCCTACATACAAGAAAAAACGCCGGTTGCGTGAGCAACCGGCGGTACAACGCGTTAAACCGCCACGCCACGAATGATCGAAACGGTGCAGTGATAGATGTGCGATTTGGCGGCCAGGCACCAGTTCACATCGTTGTTGTTGAACGGGCGGTAGGCCGGTTCTTCACTGTCGTTTCGGGTGCAGGCGCACTGGGCGCAGCTTTGCTTACCACAGCAATCGTTGTACGAAATGATGTAGTCCTTGCCGTCGGCCGGGTTGCGGCAGGTACCGATCCAGGTGACTTGCGAGGCCTCGGTGCCCGGTGGGCAGGAGGTCACCGAGCCACCGCAGCAGCTGCACAGAAACCCGTCGATGGAGCAGTAGCGCCAGTAGTCGCAGCTGTTCGGATCACCGGGGTCGCCGGCTTTCGGGTCAGTGGCGGCCAGCGCCTTGCTGGTACGGTCCAGTGGCAGCAGCACGGGAAGAGCGGCACCGGCAACGATCAGCGAGCCCATGCGGGCCAGCAGTTTGCGGCGCGAAGTGGTGTCGGCGACACGGCGCGAGGAGCGCTCGAACAACAGATCCAACAGTTTCATGAAGGTCTCCCTGCCTTATCAGTGGCTATGGCCGTGGCTGTGGTCGTGGTCGTGGGGCTGAGCATTGAGGTATTGCTGCAGCGTGGCGTGCTTGAGGTGCTCGACTTCGAACAGGCTGTCCAGGTGCTCGCGGGAGTTCACCAGGCCTTTGGCGCGCAGGGTGCCGGACTGGTCGATCAGCGCGGCGTACGGCAGCTTGCCGATCTGGTAGGTCATGCCCACTTCCGGACCGACCACGTAAGTGGCGTCTTCCAGTTTGTGTTCGCGGATCAGCGCTTGCTGGGCGTCCATGTCGCCGTCGCTGACGAACACCACGTCCAGAGTGCTGGCCTGTTCCTTGGCGATGGATTTGATCGCCGGCAGCAGCGACTTGCAGATCGGGCAGGTCGGCGAGAGGAAGAACAGCAGTTGCGATTTCTCGCCGGCATAACCGAAGTTTACCGGGCGACCGTGACGATCGGCAGCGGTCACTTGCGGTGCGGCTTCGTTGACAGCCACGCCTTTGTCCATCATCAGCGCACCGGCCGGGGCCAGACGGCCGTGGAGCACGCCGATCTGACGAACCAGGCCCATGACGACGAACGCCACGGCCACCAGCAATACCCAGAGCAGAACGTTGGA
Source organism: Pseudomonas sp. SDO5532_S415 (assembly GCF_054071155.1). Taxonomy (NCBI): domain Bacteria; kingdom Pseudomonadati; phylum Pseudomonadota; class Gammaproteobacteria; order Pseudomonadales; family Pseudomonadaceae; genus Pseudomonas; species Pseudomonas sp. SDO5532_S415. The sequence continues at coordinate 38,746 of NZ_JBSVWS010000024.1, forward strand.
AACGATCAAGCCTTCCATTTTGATTACCTACCAATCAATTTGAGCAGAAGAGGAGAGTTCGCCGCCAGGCCATCGGCCGCGGCGTAGATGAGCAGCGCGACAGCGGCAGCGGCCAGGGTCACGAAGCCATCGAACACAGTCATGTCGCGGACAATCGGCGCCACACTGGCCAGCAGCGCCAGCGCCACCAGCACGCTGTTGCGCAGCAGCAGGACCGGGCGCAGCGGTTGCGCCTGGTCAGGGCCTGCACAACCGCAGTCGATGTCACGACGACCGCGCCACAGGTTGATGCCGATGGCGGCGGCGTACAGCGCCAACAGGCCCGCCGCGCTCAACGCCGCCCAGGGACGGCTGACCGGCACCAGCAACGCGAAGGCGATGGCCAGTTCCAGCAGCGGGATCAACCGCGCGCTCGGGCGCACCAGCGCCTCGGGCAGCAGTTGATAGTCGGCAAGCTGTTTGCGAAAGCGCGCCGGCGCCCGCACCTTGTGGGTCGCGGCGCTGGCCAGCAGCACCGCAATGGCGATGGCGCTGGCAAGGATGAAGATCGGATCTGATTGCATGGCCGAATCTCGTTTAGTAGCTCATGACCTGAGTCGCGGTTTTTGCGACTTTGGCCATGCTGCCGGTGTGCTTGTTGGACTTGAGGTCGAAGATCTGCAAGCCACCCTCGACGTCGGTGCCCAGCAACAGCGGCTTGTCATCACCGGTGGCTTGCATGCTCCAGATCGGAGCCGGGGCTTCCAGGGTGGCGATTTTCTTGCCGGTCTTGAGATCAAAAGCCCAGATCAGGGGGCTCGGGTCTTCCCACTTCATCGGTTCGTGGGCGTCATGCATCAGCACGTACAAGCGGTTAAGCTTCGGCGCGACCGCCATCAGCTGCCAGCCGCCCGGCGCCCACCCGGCCTTCTTCTCTTCGTCGGTGGTCAGCGACCAGCTCGGCAGAATCTTCGGTGCGTCGCCGCTGAAATCCACGGCGCGCACGGTGCCGGTGGTGGTCGTGAAGTAGTAGGTGTCGCCGACGTTGACCGCACGCTCCACCAGCTTCTCCGCGTTCGGGTCGAAGAACGGCGTGCGGCTGCGCGCGGTTTCCTGGCCCTGGTCGTTGATCGTTACCACTTGCAGGCTGCCGTCGCCGCACAGCGAAGCGAACTTGCGCTTGCCGATCGGGTAGTTGAGCACGCAGCCGGGAATGGCGATTTCGGTGGCGACGGCTTTGCTCTGGGTATCGACCACAGTCACCGAGGTCGACGGGGTGAAGTTGTAGACGTAGACGAAGCGGTCATCGCCGCTGGTCTTCAGGCCGTAACGCTGGGTCAGCGACTCGGCGCGCTTGTTCGGGATCAACACTTCCCAGGCCGGCGACAGGGTCGAGGTGTCCCAGGCGGTCAGCACGTCGGTGCGGGTGCCACGGGTGCCACGGGAGTACCAGATGTCGGCGGCGTAGAGAGTCTTTTTGTCATGGCTCAGGGCGGAAGGCGCGGCAAAACCGGTCGGCACCATGCCCAGCACGCGTTTCTGGTCGGGGTCGACCACGGTGACACGGCCGGCGACGAAGCTTTCGAACTCGACATCGACGACGAACGCGCGGTGCGGTTCAGCGGGGAATGCCAGAGTGGTCTGGCCGATGCCGGTGTCGGCGGGCAGGTCCGCGCGGGCACTGTTCAAGCCGAGTACAAGCAGGCTCAGGCCTAGCGCTGACTGTACGGAGATCCTGTTTGTTCGCATAAGGGGAACTTCCTGAATTGTTGGTAACGCGGATCGCGGGTGAGTGGGCAGATTCTGACCCGTGAATAGTGCCTTGCCCGTCCAACCCGGGAATTGCCCTGCCTGCCAAGTGTTTGTGTATCTGTGCCAGTGTCATGCGGGAGCGAATTGGCGGGGGGAAACTGTAGGAGCGAGCTTGCTCGCGAAAAACCAGAGGGCGCCGCTGGGCATCTGGTTTTCCGCGTTATCGTTGACGAGCATCGCGAGCGAGCTCGCTCCTACAGGGGGGTGGGAGTCATTGCGAGGGGAAGGGAAAAGCTGAAAACAGCGCCACAAGGCTCCAGGTTCTGCGCCCAGATATCGCCGCGATGGCGGCCGATGATGTTCTTGCACAGCGCCAGGCCAATGCCGTTGCCGCTGACCTTGGACGAAAAGAAGCCATCGAACAGCTTCTCCTGCGCCTCGGCCTGAATCCCGCGTCCCCGGTCTTCGATGCGCACCAGCGCTACGTCGTCCTCGGCGCAGGCATGAATGCGCAGCACACGACGTTCGAGGGGCAGGTCGGCCATTTCTTCGATCGCGTTGAACGCCAGGTTGAGGATCACCTGGCCGATCAACACTTTCTCGCAACTCACCCGCAACGGCTCGGGAGCTGTGATGATTTCGACGCGTATCAGGCTCGGATCGGCCCGCAGACTGATGAAGTAGCGGGTTTCGCGCAGCAGTTCGTTAAGGTCGACCAGCTCTTCGCTCTGCTCCAGCTTGACCACGTAGTCGCGCACGCTCTTGATGATCACGGAGGCATGCTCGATCTGTCGCACGGCGTTCTGCAAGCCCCAGGCGACGCCTTGATCGGCGTCGGTCGCGTTGCCGAGACGAATCACCGCGCCTTCGATGAAATTGCGGGTGGCGGCCAGTGGTTGGCTCAGCTCGTGGGCAATCGCCACGGCCATTTCACCCATGGCGTTGTAGCGCGCCAGGTATTCGAGTTTTTGTTCGCTGACGCGCCGGGCTTCTTCGGCGTGCACTTGTTCCGTGACGTCGCGGAACAGCAGTAGATGGCCGACCAGGTCGTCTTCGATTTCGATAAAACGACAGGTCGCGTCGTGCCAGCGCCACTCGCCGTCACGGCGTTGCACTTTGTAATGCACGCCGAACGGCAAGTGCTCGGGTGTCTCGTTGGACAGCTGCTGCAACAGGCGCTGGCGCGAGGCGTCGTCGCACCAGTCGAGAAAGTTCTTGCCGATCAACTGATGCTCTTTGCTGTTGAGCAGATGCGCGCCGGAGTCGCTGATAAAGCGAATCTCGCCCTCTGGCCCCAGCACCGCCACGCCTTCGGCCAGGTCCTGCATGAACGCCTTGAGCCGGCTTTCGAAACGCTTGAGGTCGCGCTTGACCTTGTCTTCCCTGGAAATGTCGCGGAACTGCACCATCAACACATCGCGACCTTCCAGGTGCACCAGCGTCGCCACTGCCTCGGACAGTATCTCCACCCCTTGCTTGGAGCGATAGCACCATTCGATGGCGCGCTGGCCCGTGCGCGCGGCGCCTTCCAGCCAACGCAGCCCCACCGAACGCCGATACTTCGGCGCATCGCGGGTCATGTCCGGGGCTTTGAGCGGTGTCAGTTCTTCGAGGGTAAACCCCAGCGCCGACAGGGCCGCGGCATTGGCCCAGAGAATCTCCTTGCTGTGGGCATCGTGAAGAATGATGCACAGCGGCATGGCTTCGATCAGCGTGAAAAAGTCGTTCTGTTTTGGCAAGTACATCGCGCAGCCCTTGGCGGCAGGGGGTGGTGACCGGTGGAACCGGAAGTATGGCTTTTTATACCGGCTCGCGCCCGGGGATGCGCTCAGAGGTAACCGGGGGCGGTCTAGGGGTTTTCTTTAGTCGGGGGGCTGCACGCACCAATAGTTGCGCCGGGATGTGGTTTTTACACTGGACCGCAATGCAAGGGTGACGCCGATCCCCTCCTGCAGGAGCGAGCTCGCTCGCGATGAACCCGAGAGCGCCACGGGGTGCCAGGTTTCCAGCGTCATCGTTGACGACCATCGCGAGCATGCTCGCTCCTACAAGGGGTGGGCGGTGTCACCCCAACAACAATAAGCAAAACGGAGAAAGCCCATGCTGCGTTCAGCGGTCGCGCAACAAGACGCACTGATCGGCGTTGACGAGAATGTCGTCGACAGCCAGGCCTTTGCGCAGGTACTCGATGAAGTGCGTCAACGTCGCGACGAATTCGACAGCGTCTCCCACGTGCCACGGGACATGATCGAGCGCTTCAAGCAGGTGGGCATCTACCGTGCCGCCACGCCGAAATGCTACGGCGGCGATGCCCTGGCGCCTGCACTGTTCCTGCAAATGATCGAGCGTATTTCCGAAGCCGACGGCTCCGCCGGCTGGGTCGCCAGTTTCGGCAGCGCCGGTGTCTATCTCGCCGCGTTGCCGCCAGAAACCCTGGCCGAAATCTATGCTGACAGTCCCGATCTGGTATTCGCCGGCGGCCTGTTTCCGCTGCAACCCGCCGAAGCCGTAGAAGGAGGCTGGCAAGTCAACGGCACCTGGAAGTTCGCCAGCGGCTGCAAGGGCGCCGACTTGTTGGGCGTGGGGATCGGCGCGGCGGGCGGCAAACCTCGTACAGCAGTATTTCGCCCGAATCAGGTCGAGATCGTCGAAAACTGGGAGGTGGTCGGCCTCAAGGGCACCGGCAGCCATGACCTGCGCGTGACCAACAAACACATCGATGAACGCTGGACCTTCATCCGTGGCGGTGCCGCGACCATCGACGAACCGCTGTTCCGCTACCCGTCGATTGCCTACGCCGCGCAAGTGCTGGCAGTGGTCAACCTCGGCCTGGCCCGTGCCGCCCTCGACGAAGTCAGCCGCATGGCCGGCGGCGGTGGCATCACCGGCGCGCCGAAAATGGCTGACCGCGCTTATGTGCGCATCGAGATCGCCAAGGCCGAAGCCAAGCTCAGCGCCGCCCGCGGTTTCTTCTACAACGCCACCGAGCAGGTGTGGAACTCGATCCTGGCCGGCAACCCGGTCACGCCGGAGCAAACCAGCCTGCTGCGTCTGTCCGCGATTCACGTGTCCCAGGCCGGTGCCGCTGTGGTGCAGAGTGCCTACAGCCTCGCCGGGACCACTGCCATTTACCTGCGCCATCCGCTGCAACGCTACCTGCGCGACTCGATGGTGGTGACCCAGCACGCCTTCCTCAGCGAAGGGCTGTACGACGGCGCAGGCTCGGTGTTCCTCGGCGTGCCGCCGTTCCCTGGCTACATCTGAATTCCATCCCGATTTTTATACTTAAGCTCAAGGATCAAACACATGTCCCAAGCTACCCAGGAACCGTTGCGCGTCGTCTTCTGCATCGGCATCACCCAGAACTTTTTCGACCTGCCCACTGGCGAAGGCCTGAGCGTGTGGAAGGGCTTCAGCCGGATGATGGCGGACCTCGGCGCGATGCCCGGCATCACCGTGCTTGGCGCGATGGATGACGACCGCCTGATGGTCGGCCCGTCCACCACCTCGCCGTGGACCGTGTACATCATGGCCGACGTCGACTGCCACCAGTCGGTGATCGACGCCTGCAACCTGTTCCGCACCACGCCGGTGAACGAATACAGCCTGTGGCGATACGCCAAGGTCGAAGCGCGCATCGGTCGCCCACTGACCATCCCTGATGCGGCCAAGGTGTAGGCCATGAACGAGGCCTTGCTGCAGCGTCTGGCGACGCTCGAAGGGGAAAGCGCAGTGCGTCGCTTGATGGCGCGCTACATGGACCTGTGCGACGTGCCGAGGGCGCCGACCCAGGTCAGCGACCTGGCAGCGCTGTTCTGCATCGATGCGATCTGGGAAGGCATTGGTCGCGAGACCGCACAGACCTTCGGTCAACATCGTGGACGCGAGGCTGTGGCTGCGTTTGTCGGTGGTTACTTGCCACCGTCGGACCACTTTCAGCTGAACCTGCATTACCTCACCAGCGAGTCGATTCTGGTCGACGGTAATACGGCGCAGGGGCAGTGGATCATGCAGCAGATTTCTACCTATGCGGATCAGCGCAGCGAACTGTTCGGCACCCGCCTGAACATCGATTTTCGCTGCGTCGACGGCACCTGGCTGATCGCGCATTTCCGCACGCAACGCCTCTTCAACCAGGAGCTGAGCGCATGAGCACCTTCATCAGCGAATTCCTCCTCGGTGGCAACGGCAAACGCGTTGCCATCAAGGATTCCATCGACATCGCCGGTTACCCGACCCGCTCCGGCAGCCGTGCTTTCGCCAACGCTCCGGCAGCGACTGAAAACGCCGAAGTGGTCGACGCGATTATCAAAGCCGGCTGGCAGATCGTCGGCAAGACCAACCTGCATGAACTGGCCTTTGGCGTCACCGGCATCAACGACTGGACCGGTACGCCTGTGAATCCGCAAGCGCCGGACCGGGTGCCGGGCGGTTCCTCCAGCGGTTCAGCTTCGGCGGTCGCCGCAGGGTTGGCGGACATCGCCATCGGCACCGACACCGGTGGTTCGGTGCGGGTGCCAGCGGCGTGCTGCGGGATTGCCGGACTCAAACCGACTTACGGTCGAGTCAGTCGGGTCGGCGCGCATCCGTTGGCCTCCAGCCTCGATTGCGTCGGGCCGTTCGCCAGGACGATGGACGACCTGATCGCGGCCATGCAGGTGATTTGCCCGGGCTTCGACGTTCAGGGGTTGCCCGGCGATGGCGCCAAAGTCGGCTTTCTTGAAGTGGCGTGCGAAGCGCATCTGCAAGCCAGTCTGGGTGCCGCTGCCGACCGCGCCGGTTGGCATCGCAGCAGCCTGCACCTGAGTGAGTTCGAAGCCGCGTTCACCGCCGGCCTGACCGTGATCAATTTCGAAAACTGGGCGGCCTTCGGTCATCTCACGGGCAAAGGCCTGATCGGTGCCGATGTCGAACAGCGCCTGCTGGCTGCCAGCCGCACCACCCGCGAAGAACTGGTCCAGGCCGAAGCGGTGCGCAGTCGTTTTACCCAACAGGTGGATGCGGCGCTGGAAGACTTCGCCGTGCTGTTGCTGCCAACCATGCCCAGCCTGCCGCCGACCCTGAGCGAAGCGCGCAGCGGCAGCAAGGCGGTGGCCGGCATGACCCCGCTGGTACGGCCCTTCAACCTCAGCGGCCATCCGGCGCTGACGGTACCGGTGGAACTCGATTGCGGGGGGCTGAAAGTCGGCCTGCAAATTGTTGGCCGTAAAGGTCAGGACGAAGTGGTCTGCGCCTTGGGTGCGCAACTGCAACAGAGCATGGCCGGTTAATCGCCAGCAGTCTCTGAAACGAAATCATAAAAAGAAGCCATGAGGAGAACCGCATGAGCACTCATGAATACCGGCTGATCGCAACGTCGAAAAGCCCCGAAGACCTGGTCCAGCACGACCGCGTCGATGTCTCGCTGTACAACGATCCGGCGCTGTTCGAAGCCGAACTGGAAAAGATCTTCTACCGCACCTGGGTGTGGGTCGCCCACGAAAGCGAAGTGCGCAACAGCGGCGACTTCAAGACCGCCACCATCGGCCGTCGTCCGGTGATTGTCGTGCGCGACAAGAAGAACAACATCAACGTCCTGGAGAACCGTTGCCGTCACCGTGGCGCTACCGTGTGCGAGAAGCACAAGGGCAATGCCACCGGTTTCACTTGCCCGTACCACAGCTGGTCCTACGGCCTGGACGGCAAGCTGCGGGCGTTGCCGTACCCGGACGGTTACGAAGGCATTCTGGAAAAGTCCGAGTTGCCGCTGACCAGCCTGCGGGTCGAGAGCTACGCCGGCATGGTCTTCGCCAGCTACAACGACGAGATCGAGCCGCTGGAAGACTTCCTCGGCGGCGCCAAACACTGGATGGACCTGTTCATGAAACAGGGCGCCGGCTACCCGATCAAGACCCAGGGCGAACACAAGTTCAGCTTCAAGGGCAACTGGAAGATCCAGCTGGAAAACACCACCGACGGTTACCACTTCCCGATCGTGCACAAGTCGTTCATGTCGTCGGTGGATGAAGAAACCTCGGAAATGCTCTCGTTCATGACCGACGAGCAAGCCGTCACTCATTCGCTGGGCAACGGCCACAGCGTGATGGTGATGGTACCGGAGCATGTCGACCTCGATCACGACGACGGCACCGAACAACTGCAAGAGCGCTTTGCCCACGTCACCGAAGAACTGTCGAAGACCATGCCGCCCGAGCAGGTACGCCGCATCGTGCGTTCGCTGCACGGCGCCGGGTTCAACCTGAACCTGTTCCCCAACGTGGCCATGTCGATGTCGTTCTTCCGCGTGCTGCGGCCGGTGTCGGTTACCGAAACGGAAATCCGCCACGTTGCCCTGGGCATGGACGGCGGCCCGGAAATCGCCAACCGCGAGCGCATGCGCATTCACGAACACTTCCAGGGCCCGTTCGGTTTCGGCAGCCCCGATGACGCCGAGGCCTGGGACCGCGTGCAGCGCGGCTCCTATGCCGGCGTCGACGCGCCGATCCTGGTCAACCGCGGCCTGAACCGCGAAATCACCGCTGAAAACGGCGACAAAGTCAGCCACGCCACCGACGAAGGCGGCATGCGCGGTGCCTACGACATGTGGAAAAGGATGATGAGCCAATGAGCAATCACGACACCCTGAACGGTTTTTCCGGCCCGTTGGCCCAGGCCATCGAATTCATCTGGCGCGAAGCCGAGCTGCTGGACCATAAGAACTACGCCGAGTGGGCGACCCTGTGGAGCGAAAGCGGCAAGTACATCGTGCCGATCGACCCGGACACCGAAGATTTCGAGGCGACGCTGAACTACGCCTACGACGACGCGCGCATGCGTGACCTGCGCATCGAACGCCTGACTGCTGGCTACTCGCCATCGGCGGTGGACGCGGCGAAAACCATCCGCACGGTCTCGCGTTTCCGTCTGGTGGAAGCGGCCGGCGACATTATCGAAGTCAACTCGGCGCAGTTGTTGTACGCCTACAAGCGCGGCGTGCACACGCCGTTCGTGGCCGACCTCAATCACCGCATCCGCTTCACCGACGGCGTACCGAGCCTGGAGCGCAAAGTGGTGCGCCTGATCAATTCCACCGACAGCCTGAGCGCGCTCGGCTTCCTTCTGTGAGGGCAACATCATGAGTCGAGTAGCCCTGGTAACAGGTGCTTCGCGCGGACTGGGCGAGTGCATCGCCCGCCGTCTGCACGCAGCGGGTTATCGCGTCGGCCTGGCGGATGTGCGTCTCGATGGCGTGCGACAACTGGCCGCCGAGCTGGATGGCAGCGGCGCCACGGCCGTCGCCATCGAGCTGGATGTGCGCAGCAAGGCCGATTTCCAGCGCGCCCGCGACCTGCTCGCCGCGCACTGGGGCGGCACCGACATTCTGGTGAACAACGCCGGGGTGTCGAAAGTCGCGGCGTTGATGGACATCACGCCGGAAGAATTCGACGAATCGATGGCGATCAACCTGCGCGGCACTTTCGTAGCGTGCCAGGTGTTCGGTGCGCATTTTGCCGAGCGTGGCTTCGGGCGCATCGTCAATATCGCCTCGCTCGCCGGGCAGAACGGCGGCACTGCGACGGGCGCGCATTACGCGGCGGCCAAGGGCGGCGTGGCGACATTGACCAAGGTCTTTGCCCGTGAGCTGGCGCCCCGTGGCGTGACGGTCAACAGCATCTCGCCGGGTCCGCTGGAGTTGCCGGTGGTACGCGAAACCGTAGCCCCGGAGCGTCTGGAACAGATTCTGAAAATGATCCCGGCCGGCACCCTGGGTGACCCTGAGTTCATCGCCGACAGCGTTTTGCTGCTGATTGCCGAACACGCCACGTCCGTGACGGGCGCGTGCCTGGATATCAACGGCGGCCTGTTCATGCGCTGAGCATGCTCAACCCCATCGTATCGGCAGGAAAATGACTCCTGTGGGAGCGAGCCTGCTCGCGAAGGTGTATCAGCTACATAAATGTCGAC
>NZ_JBSVWS010000025.1:0-47554 GCF_054071155.1 Pseudomonas sp. SDO5532_S415
AGCCGCTATCAATGGCAACTGCGAGACCGCCTTCGCGAGCAGGCTCGCTCCCACAGGGGATTGGGTATATCCGCAAAAAATCAGGTCGGCTGTCAGCCCCGTGATCCTTCTGCTCCCTCAGGTATAAGCCAACAACCGCCCACACAGAATCACACTGACCCATATCACAATCGAAAACAGCGCCTGCAATTTGGCCACCCCGGGCGCCGGTGCACCGGTGTCCCACGCCGGGACGGAACGGTACACGCCAACATGGAACAGCAAGGCATTGAGGCCCGCCGTGGCGATCAGGCACAGCTTGAGGATGAAAATGTCATTGGAGGCGAAATCGTGAGGGTGGGCGGTGAACATCATCAGCCCGGCCGGTACGATCAACAGCAGCGCCATGATGGCCCAGGTCAGCAGATGGCGGGCCAGGGCGGTGACCTGAATGCTGCGCGACAGCCCCAGCACCCGCAGGTCGAACATCACCACCGCACCGACCAGTATCGTAAAGCCAACGATGTGCATCACCTCAACCAGCGGGTATAGCCACAGATCGCCGCGCATGGCTTCGCCCAGCGGTGAGTCGTTCAACCAGTCCATCCAGTTCTGCGAGGCTTGCATCAGCGTAACTCGGTGGTTTTGCCGCCGATCGTGATGCGTTCCGCGCGCATCTCATCAGGTTTGTTGCGGTTGGCGTAACCGACCACGGTCGCTTGGGTGCCGACCGCCAGCATCTCCTTGGACAGACCACGGTTTTCCATACGCGACGGGGGCGCGAGTACCACGTTCCAGGTTTTGTCCGCCGTTTTCAGGTTCACGAAACCGTGGGGATGGGAGTATCCGGACGCTTCGATGGTGCCGGTCAGATTCAATGGATTGCTGGAGTCGTACTCACTCCAGCCGTGATGGGCGAATGCCGCTGTGGCAACCAGCAGCAATGTCGCGCCAAAGCCCTTGAGCATGACGTTCATGACACGTTCTCCTGTTCAAGTCGTAGATGGATGCCCGACAGCGTGTTCGTCGATGTTTTTCAGGATAGTCGGCGCATTTCGTGGCCTGACACACCCGGACCAAAGGAATGTTTCCATCTGTGACGCAGGCCTCGCGGGGGCCGGCGGGCCTTCGTTTGAAAGAACGTCAATAAACGCAACCATGTCCTACGCTTATGCGCAGGCCAATGTTCCTTGAACAGGACTGACCCCCTGATCGACGGGCTGACGGCACCTATAAAAACAATCCAGGGAGATACACCATGTCCGCATTGTTGCGCCGCTTCAGTCGTTACCTGGCAGTCGGCATGACCGCTGTCGCACTCACCACCCCCGCGCTTGCGCTGGACACCGTCAAGTTCATGGCTCCCGGTTCCGTGGGTGGCGGTTATGACCAGACCGCACGGGTGCTGGGCAAGGCCCTGATCGAAGCCAACGCGGCCAAATCCACCACCTTTGAAAACAAGGGGGGTGCAGGTGGAACCCTGGGCCTGGCGCAGTTCGCCAACAGCACCAAGGGCGATCCCAATGCGCTGCTGGTGGTCGGCGCGATCATGGTCGCGGGCATCGAACAGAACAAACCGCAAATCACCCTGAAGGACGTGACGCCGATTGCCCGGCTATTCACTGAATACAACGTGATTGCCGTGCGCAAGGATTCGCCCTACAAGACCCTCGACGACCTGATCAAAGACTTCAAGGCAAAACCAACCAGTGTCACCTGGGGCGGTGGTTCCAAGGGGTCGATCGACCACATCGGCATTGCCGAGCTGGCTGGCAAGCTGGATGTTCCGGTCAACAAGGTCAATTACATCGCCACCGGCGGCGGGGGTGAAATTGTGGCCCAGACGCTGGGCGGGCAGATCAAGGTGCTCACCGGGGGCTACGCCGAACTGGGTCAATACATCAAGAACGGGCAGATCCGCGTCCTTGCCATCGGTGCGCCCGAGCGTGTTCCCGGAATCGATGCCCCAACTCTCAAGGAAAGCGGCTACGACGTGATCATCGGCAACTGGCGCGGGGTCTACGGCGCCGCCAACCTCACACCCGAGCAGCGCAAGGAAGTGACTGATGCGGTCCTGGCCGCCAGCAAAAGCAAAGTCTGGCAAGAGAATATTCAGACCAACGCATGGACGGCAAACGTTGTGACCGGTGATGAGTTCGGCAAATTCGTCGATGAAGAGCACGTGCGGTTGCGCGCGATGCTGGTCCAGGTCGGACTGCTTAAAGAATGACCGGGCCGCGCGCAATCGTGCCGACGCAATTGGCGATCGGCCTTGGACTGATCGCCCTCAGCGCCGTGCTGGCGGTGGGGGCTTACCGCTTTCCGCCCGAGATGGGTTTCGTGATTCTGCCGGCCTACGTCTATCCCTACCTCGTCGCCGGGTTTCTCGCCGTGGTGGGGTTGTTGCTGAGTTATCAGGCGCTCACCGGCGGTTTTCGCGAGCTGGATAGCCGTAACGGTGTGATTCCCGGCGGTAAAACCGGCGCGGCCTGGGTGACGGGCGGGTTACTGGGCGTGGCGTTGCTGATCAACCTGATCGGCTTTGTGCTGGCCGCGGCCTTGCTGTTTGCCTGTTCGGCGCGGGGCTTTGGCAGTCGTCATCCGCTGCGGGACCTGGCCATCGGCATTGCCCTGACCCTGCCGATCTACTGGTTGTTCAACGCCGGGCTGGGGGTTTCCCTGCCGCCGCTGGTCAATGCCTGGATTTGATCCAGCGCCAAGGAGATCGACTGCGTGGACATTCTTTCAAGTTTGTTGATGGGGTTTAGCGCGGCGCTGACGCCGATCAATCTGATGTGGGGGTTCATCGGTTGCCTGCTGGGCACTGCGATTGGCGTGTTGCCGGGTATCGGCCCGGCACTGACAGTGGCATTGCTGCTGCCGATCACCGCCAAGGTCGACCCGACCGGGGCGTTGATCATGTTTGCCGGGATCTATTACGGCGCGCAGTTCGGCGGTTCCACTACTTCGATTCTGCTCAACACGCCCGGCGAATCTTCTTCCATGGTCACGGCCCTGGAAGGCAACCGCATGGCGCGCAATGGCCGGGCGGGACCTGCGTTGGCCACGGCTGCCATTGGCTCTTTCGTGGCCGGGACCATTGCGACGATTTTGCTGACCCTGTTCGCCCCGGTCGTCGCCCGGCTGGCGCTCAACTTCGGGCCGGCGGAATACTTCGCGATCCTGGTGCTGTCCTTCACCACGGTATCGGCGGTGCTCGGCGCTTCCATGTTGCGGGGTTTCGCATCACTGGGAATCGGGCTGACCATCGGCATGATCGGTCTGGACTCGACGTCGGGCATCGCTCGCTACACCCTGGGCGTTCCCGAACTGGTGGACGGCATCGAAGTGGTGCTGGTGGCGGTCGGTTTGTTTGCGGTGGGGGAGGCGCTTTACAGCCTGCTGTATCAACAGGAGCAAGCGGAAGGCCGGCATCGCCTGACTTCGTTGTGGATGACCCGCGCCGACTGGAAGCGCTCGGTTCCCGCCTGGTTGCGCGGCACGCTGATTGGCTTTCCGTTCGGTTCGATCCCGGCCGGTGGTGCGGAAATCCCGACGTTTCTGTCCTATTCCACCGAACGCAAGCTCAGCAAATTTCCGAAAGAGTTTTCCGCCAATAAAGGCGAAGGCGCCATCGAAGGTGTTGCCGGGCCGGAAGCGGCCAACAATGCGAGTGCGACCGGGTCGTTGGTGCCGCTGCTGACCCTGGGCATACCGACGTCCGCCACGGCGGCGATTCTGTTGGCGGCGTTCCAGAACTACAACCTGCAACCGGGGCCGCTGCTGTTCGAAACCTCCGCCGAGCTGGTCTGGGCGTTGGTCGCCTCGCTGTACATCGGCAACCTCATCCTGCTGGTGCTGAACCTGCCGCTGGTGGGGCTGTGGGTCAAGCTGCTACAAATCCCCCGGCCCTACCTGAACGCCGGGATTCTGGTATTCGCCACCATCGGCGTGTATGGCATGCGCCATTCTTCTTTCGACTTGCTGTTGATGCTGGGGATTGGCTGGGCCGGCGTGTTGATGCGGCGTTTCGACTTTCCGGTCGCGCCGGTGATCGTGGGCATGCTGCTGGGGCCGATGGCCGAGAAGCAATTGCGCAATGCCCTGTCCATCAGCGAGGGCGACTGGATGATTTTTCTCACGCAGCCGATCTCGGCGTTTTTCCTGGCCCTGACGTTGCTGGTACTGATAGTGCCGCACCTGCTGCATGCGCGGGGGATCAAGTTGCATGAGGATGACTGACTCCGTGCGCTGACCCTGTGGGAGCGAGCCTGCTCGCGAAGACGGCAGCAGATTCAGTATTGATGGGACAGATGCACCGCTTTCGCGAGCAGGCTCGCTCCCACAGTGGATTGGGGGGGGCGGGATTTTTGTGCCCGGCACAACTCCCTTGTGGGGGGGTAACTTAACTTGTCTGTCCGGCAAACCACTGCATCACCAACCCGCACGCCGGATGCGACGCCGCCGAAGGCTGCAGGCACAGCGAGTAAATCCCCCGCGTCTTCAACGGCTCGCCGAAAGGAATGTGCAACACACCGCGTTCAATCGACTCTCCCGCCAGGGTCATGTCGGTCATGGCCACGCCCAATCCCCGTGCCGCGGCATCCAGTGCCAGTTCGTCGAGGTTGAAGGGGATGTGGCGAAACTCATCCAGTGATCTGCCATCGTTGGTCGCCAGCCAATACCGCCAGTCGTTTTTATCGCTCGAACGATGCAGTAGCGCAAAGTCTGCCAGGTCCTCCTGCGACGCCAATGCCAAACCAGGCGCACACACCGGCACCAGCGCCTCTTCGAACAAGGTCAGGCAGTCCGGCGCTGCGGACGGTTCGGGCAGGTAGAGGATGTACGCATCGCTGTCGCTGGCCGGTTCCACCACCTCGGTGGCCACGGTTTCGATGGCCAGGGAAACCTCCGGGTGATGGCGATAGAAGTCGCTGAGTTTGGGCAGCAACCAACGCACCGCCAGCGACACATGCATGCGGATGCGGAACGGGCGTTTCTGTGGGGCGATGCGGTCTTCGAGGGTTTTCAGTTGTTCGAAAATAATGCGCGCACTGGCGAGCACCTGTTCGCCCTCGGGCGTCAGCCTCAGGCTGCGGCTGCTGCGGACGAACATCGCCACACCAAAGTGACTTTCCAGTTGCTGAACCTTGCGGCTCACCGCGCTTTGGGTCAGGCACAGCGTTTGCGCCGCTTGGGTGAAGCTGCCCGAATCGGCGACTTCGACCAGCGCCTGCAAGCCCTGGAGCGAGGGAATGTGGCGAATTTTATCCATGCGTTTTCAGAATACCTGGATGATTTAATAACGTTGGTTGTGGCCATGAAGACCCTTTAGATTCTAGCTATGGCCGCTGTCATCTCAAACCATTCATGCAATGAGTGCATACGAATTGACAGTTGCGGAACGAACGTCAACGAGGTGATGCATGGAAAACAGATGTGGCTGGATTGCGCAGGCCGGGGATTCTCCGCTGCGCGATCCCTTGAGCGGTACGCAACAGGCCGATTGGCTGGTCATCGGCGCCGGCATCACCGGGTTGTGTGCTGCCCATTCACTGGCCGAAATGCATCCCCAGGCGCGGATCGTGGTGGTCGACCGGCAACGCGCCGCGCAAGGGGCCTCGGCGCGTAACTCCGGGTTTGTGGTGGCCCATGAACACCCGGGCGCTTGCGAGCTGCAAGGCAATGCCGGGTTCGCCGGTTTCCAGGTGGACACATCGATTTCCCGCGCCGCCAGCGATGAGGTGCGCAAGCGCATTGCCCGGCATGGCATCGAGTGCGATTTCCGTGAGTCGGGCTACTTCTTTGCGGTCAGCGATCCGCGCAAGTTGACCGATGTCGAAGCCAAGTTGCAGACCCTGCGTGCCGTCGGTGCGTCCGCGCATTTTCTGCAGGGCGAGCAACTGCACCAGAAGCTGGGCACCCGGCACTACCAGGCGGCAATCTGGTGCGGCAATGGCAACGCACTGCTGCAGCCAGCGAAGTACGTGAAGGGGTTGCTCGATGCGCTGCCGCAGAGGGTGACGCTGTTCGAGAACACCGAGATCACCGGTATGGAACGCATGGGCAACGGTCGGGTTCGAGCCAACGGCCGCAATGGCTGCGTCGAGGCCAAGCAGGTGCTGGTCTGCCTGAACGCCTTCATTCCTCGTTCGGGCATCAGCGACAGCGGCACCTTCGCGATGGAGCTCAGTGCCAGCCTCACCCGGCCGCTCAGCGACGAAGAATTCCAAGCCATCGGTGCACCGCAGCCCTGGGGCGTGCTGTCGACCCGGCCGCTGGGGGCCACGGTGCGCCTGACTCCGGATCGACGGGTGATGATCCGCAACACCGCCGAATACCGCGCGCAGGATTTGTCCCTCAGTGAGCTGGCAACCCGCCGCCAGCATCACGTGTTGGGTTTGCAGCGCCGGTTTCCGATGTTGGGCGAACAGGACATCCAGTACACCTGGACCGGTCACCTCAGCGCATCGCGTTCCGGGCAAGCGTATTTCGCCAAGGTCGAGGAGGGCGTCTTCGCCGTGGCCGGGTGCAATGGTTCCGGCGTGGCGCGGGGCACGCTGTGGGGACGGTTGCTCGCGGAACTGGCGTCGGGTGGTGGCTCGCCCTTGCTGCAATCAGTCATGGCGCGCGCCCGGCCCGGCTGGCTGCCGCCCAAGCCTCTGCTCGATATCGGTGCCATGCTGCGCATGCGCATCGAAACGGCCCGGGCCAAATCAGAAATCTGAAACACCCATTTTCAACACCAACAAAAACACTTCTGCACGAAGGTGATCGAACATGCGCGTCAATACAATTTCCCTGGTGGCTCTGCTCTCGACCTGTTGCGCCACCACTTACGCTGATGAAACCGTGAACATTTCCAACTGGAACGGCTACATCGCCGACGACACTCTGACCACCTTCACCAAGGAAGCCGGGATCAAGGCCACTTACGACATCCACGATAGCAACGAAGTGTTGGAATCGAAGTTGATGACCGGCAACACCGGGTACGACGTGGTCAGTCCGTCGAACCACTTTCTGTCGCGCCTGATCAAGGCCGGCGCCATCCAGAAGCTCGACAAGGGCCAGTTGCCGGACTGGAAAAACCTCGACCCGGCGCTGCTGAAAAAGCTCGAAGTCAACGACCCCGGCAACCAGTACGGTTACCCCTACATGTGGGGCACCGCCGGCATCGGATACAACGTCGAGAAGATCCAGGCGATCTTCGGCAACACCGACGTCACCCGTTCCTGGAGCCTGTTTTTCGACGAGGCCAACATCAAGAAACTCAGCGAATGCGGCGTGGCAATCATCGACAACCCGACCCAGGTGCTGCCGATCACCCTGAACTACCTGGGACTGCCACCCCATAGCCACACGCCGGCGGATTACAAGAAAGCTGAACAGGCGCTGCTGAAGATCCGACCTTACGTGCAGTACTTCCACGCCTCCAAGTACATCAGCGATCTGGCCAACGGCAACGTCTGCGCAGTGATCGGTTTCAACGGCGACATCGTGCAGGCAGCGGCCAGCGCCAAGGAAGCCGGGAACGGGATCGACATTGCCTATTCAATCCCCGACGAAGGCTCGACGCTGTGGTTCGACATGGTGGTGATGCCCAAGAGCGCACCCCACGAGAAGAACGGCTACAGCTACATGAACTACCTGCTGCAGCCTCAGGTGATCGCCCACATCAGCAACAGCATCCACTACGCCAATCCCAACAGCGCAGCGGATGCCTATGTGGTGCCTGCGGTGAAACAGGACCTGGCAATCTATCCGCCGAAAACGGTGATGGACAAGCTGTTCACCGTGGAAGACCTGCCGGCGTCCATTGCGCGATTGACCACACGGTTGTGGACCAAGCTCAAGACCAATACCTGATAGAACCCTGGAGCCCTGTGGGAGCGAGCCTGCTCGCGAAGACGGCGGCACATACTGCATTGATGGGACAGATGCGACGCTTTCGCGAACAGGCTCGCTCCCACAGATGTTCGGGTTCGATCACCCATTTTGTGCTCCACACAAAGCCCTGTAGGAGATTGGGGGGAGGCGAACTTGGTTCAGGCCAGCATCGACATCAGCCCACCCTGGCGATCCAGTTTCGCCGGGTCGTCGAAGCCGCCGATGTGCGTGTTGCCAAAGAAGATCTGCGGCACTCAAAACCAATACCTGATAGAACCATGGAACCCTGTGGGAGCGAGCCTGCTCGCGAATGCGATTGCAGCCTCACCACTTGCATTGAGTCTACCGGCGCTTTCGCGAGCGGGCTCGCTCCCACAGGGATTGGGTGTGCCTCAGAATCGGTTCAGGCCAGCATCGACATCAACCCACCCTGGCGATCCAGCTTGGCCAGGTCGTCGAAGCCGCCGATGTGCCTGTCGCCGAAGAAAATCTGCGGCACGGTGCGTCGTCCGCTGCGCTCGAGCATTTCTTCGAGTTTGCCGGGTTCGCGTTGAATGTTGATCTCTTGCATTGCGATGCCTTTGCTGGCCAGCAGGGATTTGGCGCTGCGGCAGTACGGGCAGGTGTCGGTGGTGTACAGGGTTACGGTGTTCATAGTGTTTCTCCACATTGGACTGGTTGTAACTGTAGGAGCGAGCTTGCTCGCGATGGTCGTCAACGATGACACGTGCATTCTGGATATACGCGGCGTCATTGCGTTTCTCGCGAGCAAGCTCGCTCCTACAGGAATTTGCCCGCAATCAGGCGTCGGTGGCCGGAAAGTCGATATCGGTCAGGGCGACGTTGTTCAGGTAGTTGGTCAGCGTCTGCGAAGCTACGTGGGCAATCACTTCGATGATCTTCGCGTCGTTGATTCCGGCGGCGCGGGCGACGGCAATCTGTTCGCTGCTCAGGTGGCCGCGGCTTTCAGTGATCTGCCGGGCGAGCAGGGCATAGGCGTCGAGCCGGCCTTCACGGGCGCTGCGGATTTCCTGGCTGGACAGCCCGGCCTTGCCGGCAAACACTGTGTGCGCCGCCAGGCAGTAATCGCAGCCGTTGACCTGCGAGGTGGCGAGGGAGATCGCCTCTTTCTCCGTGGCGCTCAGTGAGGTCTTACCCAGGGCCGCCGAGTTTTGCAGGTACGAGGCCAGCACTGCGGGGGCGTGGGCCAGCACCCGGAATACGTTGGGCAGGAAACCGATTTTCTTCTGCACGCCTTCCAGCAAGGGGCGGGTGGCGTCGGTGGTGTGTTCAAGGCTGACAGGGGCAATGCGGGTCATGGTGAATCTCCGTGATGTGAAGCGCGACAGGCGCTGGGTACGGAGTCCATGCTAGTGATTCGTGCTGGTTTATTGGATGCGAATCGTCGACGATATGCGACAGATCGTCCAGAACTGCTTTCGGGAGCCCGCCCATGGATCGCTTGTCCACCTTGCTTGCGCATTTCGGCGTCAACGCCGGCACCTTTCACAGCGGGACGTTTTGCGGCACGACGGCCTTCGACGGCAGCCAGGCATGCGGTCATGTGCATTTGCTGCAGGCCGGCGAGGTCGTGCTGAAACTGGCCGATGAGCGCGAACTGCGCCTTAGCGAACCGACACTGATCTTTTTCCCGCGACCCTACCGTCATCGCTTGTTCGCCACCGAAGCTTGCGGCACGCAGTTAGTGTGCGCGTCGCTGAACTTCGATGGCGGCTCGGGCAATGCCCTGGCGGCGGCATTGCCCGAGTACCTGGTGCTCAAGCTCGATGAAATTCCGACCCTGGCCGCTACCCTGCAATGGTTGTTCGCCGAAGCGTTTGAAGGCAACTGTGGCCGTGAAGCGATGATGGATCGCTTGTTCGAACTGCTGGTGATTCAGTTGCTGCGCTACATCCTCAGCACGCGCAATCAGCAGCCGGGCATGATGGCCGGGTTGGCTGACCCGCGTCTGGCGCGGCCCTTGAGCCAGATGCACGAAGCGCCGGGCAAGGCCTGGAGCGTGGCTGAGCTGTCGGTGCTGGCCAACATGTCCCGGGCCAGCTTCGCCGAGCACTTCAAGCGCGTCGTCGGCCAGGCACCGGTGGATTACCTGGTGAGCTGGCGCATCAGCCTGGCTCAAAAGCGTTTGCGCGAAGGCAAGCCGATTGCGTTGATTGCCGAAGAAGTCGGCTACGAAAGCCCGTCGGCATTGGCCCGGGCCTTTCGCCGTAAAACCGGGGTCAGTCCGCGAGAGTGGAGGGGGTGAGTAATCATGATTCAGTGCAAACGCACCTGCGACCCTGCCGCGCCCGAAGACGGGCGGCGGATTCTGGTGGACCGTCTATGGCCGCAAGATTGCCCCAAGGAGCCTATGCCGTTCGATGCCTGGCTCCCCGACGTCGCGCCCTCGGCGGATGTACACCAGGCGTTCATGTCCGGGCAGCTGGATTTTGCCGGATTCACTGCCGCCTATCGCCGGGAACTGGCCGCCCAGCCGACGCATTGGTGGACGCTTTTGCAGTACGGGCAATCAGAGCGTTTGACGCTGGTGTTCACGGCGGATGATCCACTGCAAAACCCTGGCGTCGTGCTCGCCCAATGGCTGGAAGATGAGCTTGATCGCTTCCAGGGCGCCAGCTCGCCGGTGTGTTATCGGGACGAGTTTGCGCAGTAGCAAGGAAGGCGGCGCATACCGCGCAGAACCTCACTTGTTCTTTACTTGTAGAACAACAAGACAGCTGAGGTCAGTAGAACTTGATCTCATAGCCGAACCGTGAAGCCGCGCTGACGATGTGCTGTCCCATGATCTGACGCGCCGCCGCCGCATTCCGGTCGGTGAGTGCCTGCACGAGCTCTTCATGCTCGCCGCGTGCGGCATGGGGGATATTGCTGAACACCGGGCCTCGGCGTGCAAAGTTCATCGTGATCAGGGCGCGCATCGGCTCTAGCACCGTGCGAATCATCGTTTCGAGATAGTCATTGCCTGACGCTGCGGCCACCGCTCGATGGAAGTCGAGGTCCGCGTTGACCGTGTCCAGGGTCGGTTCGCCTTCGTATTGCATGCGAAGGACCGCTGCCTGGATCGTTTTCAGCGTGCGGGGCGTCATGTGCGACGCCGCCAGGGCGGCAGCCTGGCTTTCCAGTACGGCCCGCACTTCGAACATGTTGCGAATCGTATTGTCGCCGTCCAGCAAGGGCGCGCTCTCGCGCGGTGCCAACGGCTCCGCAGAGGGGGGAGCGGCCGAGACGAATACGCCCACGCCCTGGCGCGACTGTATCAATCCCTGTGCTCGAAGCGTCGCGATGCCCTCGCGTACAACGTTCCTGCTGACGCCGAAGTTTTGCGAGAGAAACTGTTCGGTCGGCAAGCGGTCTCCGGGCCGCAAACGTCCAGAAGCGATCTCGTCGCTCAAGGATTTGGCGATGTGCTCGGCCAGATGAGGTCGCCGCTCCACGGGTTGCACAGTCATTTCACTCATGTTCGTTCATCCCTCTCACTTGTCTTCTTAATCTACATCAGGAGACTTGTTCCCGTCAGTTAAAACTGAAATTACGAAATCTGTTAAATAAATAAAATCAATTAAATCAATTGGTTGTCAGATAAGTAGACGAAAGTCTGTAGGAGAGAGCTAGTTGTTCAGTTGAAGGACAACAGGACGTCATGTACGTTGTCCTCAACCTGGCGTTGGCGAAACCCGAAATCGCCGCGACATCTTTGCAACCTGCTTGAGGCGAAGTCCTATGAAAATTGCCAGCATTGAAACCATTCCGCTTCGGATTCCCTTCACCACCGGAGGCAAGTCGGCGGGCGGGGTCTGGGGGCCGAAAGACCTGCAGATGGTCGATTCCCTGGTGGTCAAGATCACCACGGATGACGGTATCGTCGGCTGGGGCGAAACCTTCGGCTTCACCGCGATCCCGGCAGTGAAAATCGTCATCGACACGATCCTCGCGCCTGAATTGATCGGCAGTGATGTGACGCGGCGCGAGAAGTTGCAGGGCGACCTGCAGAAGAAATTCCACGTCTTCGGTCGCAGCGGCGCATTCATCTATGGCCTGTCGGCGATTGATATTGCGCTGTGGGACATCGCCGGCAAGTCGGCCGGCAAACCGATCTACCAACTGCTTGGCGGCAGCGAGGCCACGTCGCTGGCGGCGTATGCCAGCCTGATCCGCTATGCCGACCCCGAACTCATCCGCATCAATGTGCAGCGCGCGGTCAACAGCGGCTTCCGCCACCTCAAGCTGCACGAGGTTGATGTCGAGGTCATCCGCGCGGCGTGTGAAGCCGCCGGTCCTGGGGTGGAAATCACCCTCGACGTCAACGCCCCGTGGTCAGTGCGCGAAGCGCTGGATATGACCGACAAGCTTCGCCCCCTGAACCTGCGCTGGATCGAAGAGCCGGTGTGGCCGCCGGAAAACTATGCGGGCCTGGCGACGGTGCGCAAGCAAGGCGGCATTCCGGTGGCGGCCGGCGAGAATGCTTCAACGCTGATGGACTTCCAGCATCTGCTTGAAGCCGGCGCGGTCGATTTCATTCAGCCCAGCCCGGCGAAAATGGGCGGCATCACCGAACTGCAAAAAGTCTACGCACTGGCGAATGCCCATGGCGTCACCGTGATGGTCCACGCCTTTTACGACGGCCCCGGCCTGCTGGCCGCCGTGCATGGCAGTGCCGCCCTTGGCGGTGCGAAGTCACTGGTGGAATGGCGTTATTTCGATCTCGAAGCGCAACTCTACGGCGACGCCATCATTCCGCGTAACGGACGCATCGACGTGCCGCAAGGGCCGGGACTCGGCATCGAGCCGGACCCGGACGTCATTCGCGACTATCGCTTCAAGCCCTGACCACAAACGCCGTTTGATCGAGGCCGGCGCAACAGCCGTTGCGCCGGCCTCGATCAGCCATGGCGACATTCTTGATAAAAATAAATACGAGGATTGAGGACATGTTAGACAGAATTGTAGGGCCCATTCTGCCCGTGGCGTTTGTGATCGCCCTTGGGTACATCGCCGGCAAGCGCGGGCGGCTCACCCAGTCGGACAGCCTGCTGATCAGCCGGCTGGTACTCGGGTGGATATTCCCGGCGCTGCTTTTTGTCGGGATGGCCAGCACGCCTCGTGAACAGCTTTTCGACTTCAAGTTCATCGTGGCCACGTTCATCGGCATCATGGGCATGTACACGATAGCGCTGGCGATCGGCTGGTTCACCACACGCGATCTCAAGGTTGCAACGCTCAAGGGCTTCGTCAACGGTTATCCGGACGCTGCCTTCATGGGCATCCCTATCCTCGGCGCCATGTTCGGATCGGGCAGCATCTATTCGGTGCTCGTGCTGAACCTCGTCGCGAGCCTGGTGATGATCCCGCTGACCACCATGTTGCTCACCCTCGCCGATGGAAAGGGCAGTGGCACCCAGGCCTTTGTGTCGAGCCTGTCGGGGGCGGTACGCCGCCCACTGATGTGGGCACCGGCCCTGGGCATTATCCTCTCCCTGCTGCAGGTCAAACTGCCCCCTCTGGCTGCCGAATCATTCAATCTTCTGGGCAAGGCGACACCTGGCGTTTCGCTGCTGTGCCTGGGATTGATCATGTCATCAGAGAAACTGAAAATGTCCGGCGAGGTGTGGGGCAACCTTGGGCTCAAGCTGTTGATTCACCCGGTATTGATGTTCGCAGCCACTGTTCTGCTGGGCACCCATGGCCTTTACGCACAACAGATGATCCTGCTTTGCGCGCTGCCATCGGCGACGATTCCGGCGATGTTTGCGAACCAGACCGGCGCCTACCAGAGTGAAGCCGCCACCTCCATTCTGGTCAGTACCGTGCTTTCAATCGTGACGTTCTCTGCTGCGATCTACCTGATTGATGGTGGGCTGGCCGCCTGAACATCCACCGAAAAAAACTGTGGGAGCGAGCCTGCTCGCGAAGGCTTTCTGTCAGGCGACATAGTTTTTGATGGTGTACATATCCATTACTGCGGTAACGGCGACTTATGGTTTCGCCCTTACGGCGAGTCCCTTTTTCAAACGTCAAAAAGGAACCAAAAGGCTTCACCCCGGCGCGGATCAACGTTGGTAGAGGCGCCGATGGAGGTCGTCACAGGTTGACGGACAGGCTCAGGGGTGGAGGGGCGGGCAGATCAAAAGCAAGCGAGGCGAGTTGACACTCGACCTGTCTGCTGTTCGCCTTCCCCTGTGGGAGCGGGCTTGTCGGGTCGCCGCATCGCCGCGATGGAGGTCAACGATAACGCGTGCTTTCCGAACGATCGCGTTGTCCGGGCATTTTTCGCGAGCAGGCTCGCTCCCACAGTAGATTTACGGTGTGCGCAAAACCGGTGAGTGACCGAGATCCCTTGTCCGCCTTTTTCTGCTTTTTCTGCTCAAGAAGTAGGCGCTCAGCCGTTCATCTAATGTTGGGTAGACAGTTAGGAAGTCGCTTGCCCAATGAAGGCAATTAGCCATACGCTGCGAAGCGTGAGATATCTCACGGATAAAAAAACATGAGCATGGAGCAAACCCTGATGAAACTGTCCGCCATTTTGATCGCCGTTTTACTTTCGATTACGTCCGTTACTGTCTTCGCGCACAGTGGCGGTACTGATTCAAAAGGTTGCCATCGTAACCATAAAACGAACGACTACCACTGCCACTAAACAGCAAGAGCACAGCTTGCGGCTGAGCCGCAAGCGGGCTTTCTCACATGTGTGGAGGCCAGTTAAGGAAAAGGCTTTTTCATGCGTTTCAGACTTTAAAGTGAAGGGCCGCTTTTGGCCGATCGTGCCCAGCCACAAACGGTGTAATCCGACCAAACGGACGCTCTTCGCCAGTTTTAAGAACATACACAAAAACCCCCCAAACCAACTCAACCACCCCCAGCTCCCCTCCGAATCTCCCCAAGTATCCGAGCCGCATCCCTCGAAGGCGGCAATCCAAACACCCGCGCATAGTCTCGACTAAATTGCGTAGCACTTTCATAACCGACTTCAAACGCCGCGCCAGTGACGCTTTTGGCATTGGCCAGCATCAGTGTCCTTGCCTGTAGCAGGCGAACCCGTTTTTGATACTGTAATGGACTCAGCGCGGTGACGGCTTTGAAGTGGCGGTGGAAGGCTGACACGCTCATTGACGCCAGCTGTGCCAATGCGTCCACCCGGATGGGGTCGGCGAAGTCCTGGCGGATGTGTGCAATGGCCAGGTTGACGCGGGCCATGGCGCTGTCGGGGGCGGCGATGTCGCGCAGCATCCAGCCGTGGGGGCCTTGCAGGACGCGGTACAGAATTTCTCGCTCGTAGACCGGCGCGAGGGCTGCGATTTCTTCGGGCTTGTTCATCAAGCGCAGCAGCCGCACCCAGGCATCCATCAATTCCGGCGTGACAGCGGCCACCGAAAAGCCGGCTTCCTGTTCATGCTGTCCGAGCGGTTTGGGCAAGTCGGCCAGCAGCGTCGTCAGGACAACCGGATCCAGTGTCAGGCTCACCGCCAGGTAAGGTTCGCCGCCTGCAGAGGGGTGAACCTGGCCGACCGCGGGCAGGTCGATGGACATGACGAAGTAAGTCGCCGGGTCATATCGAAGCGTGCGGTCGGCGATGGTCATGGATTTGCTGCCTTGCAGAATCAGGTTGATCATCGGTTCGTAAACGGCGGCCAGCAGGTGTTCAGGGATTTCACCCTGGACCATGGCGACGCGCGGGATGCCTGTGTCCGTGCGGCGGTTTTCGGCGCGGTGCGCCAAGGCGCGAAGTTCTGTCAGTTGGGTTTTCATGGCGTTCATCTGAACTCACGCGCAGGCGGGCACGCAAGCAAAAAGCAGAAACAGGCAGGTTTCGAGCAGGAACGGCTGCGCTCGCCGCGAGGCAGGTGGCTACTGTGGTGACTCACCTCAGTGACCGTGGAGCAGCGCATGAGCGTTATCGTTATTACCGGCGGCAGCCGGGGCATCGGCGCCAGTACGGCCGAGCATTGTGCCCGACAGGGCATGGGCGTCATTCTGACCTACAAAAGCAATGTCGCTGCGGCCAATTCCGTGGTCCAGCGTATCCAGGCTTCGGGCGGCAACGCCGTGGCGCTTGAACTGGACGTTGGGGATGTCAGCCAATTCGGCCATTTCCGCGAAAACGTGCGACAGACCCTGCAGGCAACCTGGGGCGTGGAAACGCTGGCGGGGCTGGTCAACAACGCGGGTCATGGCCTGTTCAATCCGCTGGCGTCGATCACCGAAGCGCAGTTCGACGGCCTGTTCAATGTTCACCTCAAAGGTCCGTTTTTTCTGACGCAAACCCTGCTGCCCTTGCTGGGCGAGGGCGCGAGTATCGTCAATCTGACCAGCGCCACCACCCGCGTCGCCACCCCCGGTGTGGCGCCCTATGCAGCCTTCAAGGGCGGGCTGGAAGTGCTGACCCGTTACATGGCCAAGGAGTTCGCGGATCGACGCCTACGCGCCAACGCTGTTTCGCCGGGGGCTATTCGTACGGAGCTGGGTGGCGGTTTGAATGATGATCTCGAGGCGTTGCTTGCCTCGCAAACGGCGCTCGGCCGAGTGGGCGAACCGCAGGACGTCGCTCACGTGATCGCCATGCTGCTGTCCGAAGAAGGGCGCTGGATCAACGCCCAATCGATCGAAGTGGCGGGCGGCTATTTCATTTGAATCAGTATCCGATTGCGAGGCTTCTCCATGCTTGATCACATTTTTCTGTCGGTCAGTGACATCGACCGTTCCGTTCGTTTCTTCACCGCGGCACTGACCCCGCTGGGCATCACCGCACGGCTCGATTACGACGGCAAGGACGGGCCGCCAGGGCATCCCGATCTGAAAGGTTTCGGTGCCCATGGACGCATGTTTTTCTGGTTGCGCGAAGGTGTGGTGGAGGGGCGGGCGGTGCATGTCGGCTTTGTGGCGAGCAGTCAGGCCGACGTCGACGCAGCCTATGCGGCGGCGCTGCAAAGTGGAGCTGTCGACAACGGCGCCCCGGGCGCACGTCTGCATTACGACCCCAACTACTACGCCGCCAATGTCCTCGACCCCGACGGCTACAGTCTCGAATTCGTCTACAAAAACTGGCAGCACACCCCATGAGCACATTAATGATTTACGGGGCGACGGGGTACACCGGTCGCATGGCGGCCGAGCATGCCAAGGGGCAGGGGCTGGACGTTGTCATCGCGGGGCGCAATGCCGAAAAACTGCAATCGCTCGCCGCGCAGTTGGACGTTCCTTATCGCGTGTTCAGCCCTGATGCCCAGGCAGCGAATGCACTGGAGGGCATCGCGGTGCTGCTGAACTTCGCAGGGCCGTTCGCTCATACGGCGGACGTTTTGATGCAGGCGTGTATCAACGCTGGCGTCGACTACCTGGACATCACGGCGGAGATCAACGTCTATCGGCAGGCGGAGCAACTCGGCGCCCAGGCCACCGGGGCGGGGGTCATGTTACTGCCCGGTGTCGGCTGGGATGTGGTGCCCACGGATTGCCTGGCAATACAGGTCGCCAGACGTGTGCAGGAACCGCATTCACTCAGGATCGCACTGCAAGTCGCAGGTTCCATGTCACGGGGATCGGCCCTGAGTGTCAGCGAAATCATGGATGCAGGCCTTCTGGCGCGGGTCGATGGACTGCTGGTTGCAACCCCCGACGCGCCGCCGCGGCACTTCGATTTTGGTGACGGCCCGGTGCTGTGCGCGCCGCTGTCGTTCGGTGACCTGGTGACCGCCTGGCACTCCACCGGCATACCCGACATTGCCATGTATGTGCATGTCAGCGGCGATGCGTTCCCGCAAGGCGATCTGTCGCAATTGCCTGATGGCCCAAGCGTCGAACAACGCGAAGCGCATCGTGCCCGAGCGGTGGTGGAAGTCTCAGGCGCCAATGGCCGCGTGGCGCGCTCGATCATTGAAACCGTCAACGGCTACTCCTACACACCGTTGGTGGCTGTTGAAGCCGCGCGGCGAGTGTTGGAGGGCGATCGACGGCCGGGGTTCGAAACGCCTGCCCGGGTATTCGGCAGCGGATTCGCCGAGACCATCTACGGAACCACCATCACCGAATACTAGAGCGCTACAACGCTTCGGTGTCGCGTGCATCGAAATCCGCCTGCGCTTGCACCACGGCGTCCACGTAATTGATGGTCCAGGCATGCAAAGCCCTGAACGGTTCCTCCAGCGTGCGGCCCAGCGGCGTGATGCTGTACTCCACCGCGATCTGCGAGGAGGGGATTACCCGGCGAGCCAGAATGCCATTGCGCTCCAGCCGGCGTAGCGCCTGCGTCAGCGCCTTTTGGGTGATGCCCTCCAGGCCTCGTTTGAGTTCATTGAAACGCAGTGGCTTCTGGCACAGCGCGGCGAGGATCAGCACTGACCATTTATCCGCGATCTGATCCAGCAAAAAACGGCTCGAACAGTCGACTTTGGCGTCGGTGTGCGAGCCGGTTTGAGCCAGCGTGCGGTCTCCAATTTCGCCCATGGGGTTTCCTCCGATATACCTGATGACTTCAAAGTGCGTAATTGATATCAGGTATACAACAGATACCATGCGGATTCACTTCACTTAAGGCGTCAATCATGTCAGCCACATACTCCCAGGACACCGCAGACCAGCTCGCGGTGGTGGAAACGCTTTACCGGTTTGCCGCCGGTATCGACTTGCGCGACAACGCCTTGCTTGCATCGGCGTTTACCGAAGATGCGATATCCGACTTCAGGCCTGCCGCCGCAAAGGCCGGGTTTGAATACCCGGTACTGGCAGGTCGAGAGACTATCGTCGCGGCGCTGTCCGGCTCACTCGCGCGGATCGACACCACACACTCGGTCAGCAATCCCCGAGTCAGTGTTGACGGGGATCGGGCGCAGCTTGATGCACTCGTGGAAGCCCAGCACGTGCCGCAAAATGATCACTCACGCCACTACCTGATGAAGAACCGCTACGACGTAAAGCTGGTGAGAGAAGGCGAGGGCTGGCTCATCCAGAGCGTTACGGTGGACAACGTCTGGCGTTCGGGAGATCCGGCCGTGCTTTCTGGGGGTTAGAGCAGATCGGTAGAGGAGGATTATCGTTCCTGCGTTCAGGGGGTGAACCGCCTCTTAAACATCTTCGAGTGTCGCGTGTTTAACGGGTCTTACGCTCATTTCCTGAAAGCTACAAAGCCTTGCGTCGTTGCCTACGGTTACGCCAGAATCCGCCGGCTTGTGCGCCTGGGGGCCGGGTTCTATCGTTTTCCGGTCGCTGAAAAACAGCGGCCGGGTTTGGTAGCCCGGATTAACTAGTCGCATAGGTCACTGCTCTCAGGTCTTTTTCGGACTCTGGTTTATGGTGGCCATGCGCAGGGCTCCTTCGGGGGCGCCGGGTCCTAGTTACCGGTCTACCAACCCGCGTATGGCCGCCACCCCTCGTTTGGTAGCGAGGTGAAGGCTCCTTCATTCCAACTAGGGGTTTCACTATGTTCAAAGTAACGCCAAACCCGCCAGATACTGATCCCACATCCCCGTACGAACCCGACTCAAAAAAGCACAACGAAGCCGCCGAACGCGCCCTCGATTTCCACTTCCCCTCAACCGCCGACATCAAGGCCACCCCACGAACACCCAGCACCCTGTTTACCGTGAACCCGCAGACCACGACCGAAACCCTGATGGTGTATCTGGTCGAGACGCTGGCTTCGGTTGATGTGATGGTCCACCAACTGGTCGATCATCTGGAGGGTGGAGATCGCAATGCGCTGCTGGGCATTTCCAACAGCATCATGCTGGCGGAGATCACGGCCAATCGGGTGCTGGATCAGATTGATCCTCTGTAGGAGCTGTCGAGTGATGCGAGGCTGCGATCTTTGATTTTGGGTGGTCGCAAGAAGATCAAGATCAAAAGATCGCAGCCTTCGGCAGCTCCTACAGGGGGAGTGTGACGCTGGCGTTAGCCTTTATTCAGCTCCTTCAGTTCTTTTTCTGCCTTCTCTGCCGCTGTGAAGTGGTGGTTGTAACAAAGGCTGAAGCTGAACCGGAGCTTGGATTCATCCAGGCATTGATCGAAACGAGACTCTCCGTTCGTGCGTTCGTAGATGGCCTTGCTGACAGCCGTGGACATGAACGCGATCACCGCAGGGTTGAAGATATCGTTGTGGTTATCGATGAAGGAGTCTGCTGTATAGATGAAGTTTACCGGCTCATTTCTATAGCAGGGCATGCGCGGTACGTTGGGGTCGCCATTGCTGCCATCAGGTGTGCAGTAGCTTACGAGCTCCCAGTCGCCGAACTTCGTGTCCTCCAGTACCTTGGGTGTGGCCATCGCCTTGTTGACGACTGTCGCGGAGTCCAGGGCAGTGGGCTGGGGATGTGTTTGCTTAAGGTCAGGATCTTTGATCAGTGCGGTGTGAAACAGGGTGTAGTTGCCGATGGCGGTGGTGTCCATCTTTTCTTCCCTGATCGAATAGGCCTGGCCGTTGTAGTTTCTGTTGAGGTCGACCTGGCTCCACGTCAAATTTACCCCCAGCCACTGTCCCGCCGGAAAAGCATAATGGGTGGCTTCGTCCCCCTCCGAACTGATGACGTAAAGCAGTGGCTGTGCACGCACCTTTGAGGCGCCAACCTTCAGGCTGTTCTCCTTGAGCAGCAGTCCCATGTTGGCTTCAATCGCGGGGTTCAGCATGATCACAGCATCGCCGAAAGCTTTTACCGGATGTCCATCCTGTTGATTCTGCAGTCGTTCGAGTAGCTGATCATGCAAGGCACTCAAGGCGATTGCGCCACCGAAACTGTGGCCGACGATGACTAGATAATTCGTTTCCTGGTTACGGTCGATTTGTTCCAACTGCGTGAGCAATTCGGTGACACCACCGCGGCCGACTTCCTCCGCTACCGACTTTCGGTCCCAATAGGTAATGTTCTCGCTCCCGAGTCCGTGCAGGGACAAGCCACGCCAACCAACATAGATGCCAACCAACTTGCGATCACCCAGTACGCCAGATTTGGATAAGTTGGCGAGCGCTTTGGTGAAACTGGTGACGTTTGGATCTTTCTGCTCGGCGTTGTGCTTCCAACCGTGGATAAAGACCACCATGGCGAGTTTGCCGCTGGCGGAATACTTCTCCAGGCGATCGAGCAGCTTTTGTGTTCTCGCCGGGGCGAAATCGTTGCCCCGCTCGCTGTACTCGACGAAGCCAATCTCGTAGTTAGGATGCTGCTCGTAGTAGCTGTTGCTGCAAGATTCGACTTTGTCGCATGTCGTCACTTTGTCGTCTCGAATCGGGGTGTTGCCAGTACAGGCGGTCAACAGGCACACACCAAGAATCAGCAGGATCTTCATGATCATTCACCGTGTCAGGTCTATCCGTCGCATGTGAGCGCTCGGATACGGCACGGAGCGGACTCGCGATTAGTGGGAGGTTGACGGTGGGAGGCTGTCACGGAGGATGGGTAGCGGAGCGGCGCGCAATAGAAGTTTTGGTTAGCGTGGATGGCGGCATGATGAATGTCACTTCAGTCTAGGGTTGCACTATAGGTCGGAAGGGGCGGATCTATTTTGACCTGAGGAGAAAATAAAACTGTCCCTTTTAATTGCCCCTTTTAATTGATCTCGATATTTCCTTTAGTGGAGCAGAGGGGCAGTCCACGGAGTCTCGATCACTCCATGAAAAGATAGATGACTATGGGTTGTTTCTTATATCACTCCGCAATTATGTAAATAGGGCGAAGTAATATAGAAAAAGTCCAGGTCGGACTCCCGCTGGCCTGGGCCCTTAGTGCCTTAATTCACTGGCAAGGCATCATTGCCGGGGCTGGAGTAGGCGACTGGTAAAGTGGCGGATTTTGTTTTACCACCTATATTGATCTGGAAGCGTTGATGGGTCAGGTGAATGATTATGAATGGATTGATCTGGCGCTAAAATTTCAATGGGATCGTAATGGGTGGCTAAGCAGGAATACGGGAGTGATCATGGAACTGACTGATGCAATTTCGTACCTTCGAAACACTACGGATCAGACGCACAAGTTCTGGGGTTATTATCAAGCTGTAACAGCAGCAGCGGTTGCGGTCGCTTGGTCAGTCGATGGTCCCAAAGCCGGGTTACTGTTTTGGTTTGTGCTTGGTTATGTAATGTTTTCATTTTTTAATTGTCGGTTGGTTGCCTCGTCGCAGGCGGAAGCAGTAATAATTTGGAATTCAATACAAAGCTACAAGGGGCAATTGGCACAGACAGTGCCCACTCAGTTCTCACCACTTTTGGATCTGAACAAGCCGGACAATACAAGGTTGGTGGTGTTAATGCATATTGTTATAAGTGTCTTCGCAGTGCTGGCTATTATAGCCGGGATAGTATATTGAGCTGAGGTTGCAGAGGTAGTCCCGCTGCTCAATTCAAAGAATGCACTGGTCGATCATTCGGGGGGGGCGGGAAATAAAATGGCCACCCCGGCATTCAATGCCGAGGTGGCCAAGGGTCTTGCCTGCTATGTCACTTCACATCAAAGCGATCCAGGTTCATCACTTTGGTCCACGCTGCCACAAAGTCCTTCACGAACTTCTCCTTGTTGTCGGCGCTGGCATAGAACTCCGCCAGCGCCCGCAACTGTGCGTTGGCGCCGAACACCAGATCCACACGGGTTGCAGTCCATTTCGGCTGGCCGGTCTTGCGGTCGCGACCTTCGAATTCTTCATTGCTGTCCGAGATGGGTTTCCATTCCACGCCCATGTCCAGCAGGTTGGTGAAGAAGTCGTTGGTCAACGCTTCCTTGCGGGTGGTGAAGACGCCGTGGGCGGTTTGGCCGACGTTGGTGTCGAGCACGCGCAGGCCGCCGATGAGCGCGGTCATTTCTGGTGCGGTCAATGTCAGCAACTGCGCCTTGTCGATCAACAAATGCTCGGACGATACCTTGTAACGAGTCTTCAGGTAGTTGCGGAAGCCGTCGGCGATGGGTTCGAGGAAGCCGAAAGACTCGACATCCGTCTGTTCCTGGCTCGCGTCCGTCCGCCCTGGCGTGAATGGCACCGTGACGGTTTGCCCGGCATTTTTCGCGGCTTGCTCGACGCCGGCACACCCGGCCAGCACGATCAGGTCCGCCAGCGAGACTTTCTTGCCGCCGGCGTTGAACTCCTTCTGGATGCCTTCGAGTTTTGCCAGCACGTTGGCCAGTTGATCAGGCTGGTTGGCTGGCCAGGATCTTTGTGGCTCCAGGCGCAGGCGCCCACCGTTGGCACCGCCGCGTTTGTCGGAGCCCCGGAAGCTGGAAGCCGCCGCCCAGGCTGTCGACACAAGCTGCGAAACGCTCAGGCCCGAGGCAAGGATCTTGCTCTTGAGCGCGGCGACGTCGCTGTCGTTGACCAGCGGATGATCAACCGCTGGGATCGGGTCTTGCCACAGCAGTTCTTCGTTGGGCATTTCCGGGCCGAGGTAGCGCGAGAGTGGCCCCATGTCACGGTGGATCAGCTTGTACCAGGCGCGGGCAAAGGCGTCGGCCAGTTGATCCGGGTTCTGCAGGAAGCGCCGCGAGATCGGCTCGTAGATCGGGTCGAATCGCAGGGCCAGGTCGGTGGTCAGCATGGTTGGGTTGCGGCGTTTGGACGGATCAAAGGCGTCCGGAATAATGCCGGCACCCGCACCGTTTTTCGGTACCCACTGATGGGCACCGGCCGGGCTTTTCGACAGTTCCCACTCGAAGCCGAACACGTTCTCCAGAAAGTTGTTGCTCCATTTTGTGGGTGTTGTGGTCCAGGTCACTTCCAGTCCGCTGGTGATCGTGTCGGGACCCTTGCCGCTGCGAAAGCTGCTTTTCCAGCCCAGGCCTTGTTGCTCCAGGCCAGCGGCTTCCGGTTCGGCCCCGACGTTATCGGCAGGACCGGCGCCATGGGTTTTACCGAAGGCGTGACCGCCGGCGATCAGCGCCACGGTTTCTTCGTCATTCATCGCCATGCGGCCGAAGGTTTCGCGGATGTCCAGGCCGGCGGCGACCGGGTCGGGATTACCCTCCGGACCTTCCGGGTTCACATAGATCAGACCCATCTGCACGGCGGCCAACGGGTTTTCCAGATTACGACCCTGGTCGGTGCGGCTGTCCTCGTTTCTCCCGGGTTCGGCCACCAGTGGAACATCGCCGGGTGCCTGCACGGGTTTTTGTGCTTTGTCGTAACGGACGTCACCACCCAGCCATTTGTTTTCCGAGCCCCAGTACACGTCTTCGTCCGGTTCCCAGACGTCCGGACGGCCACCGGAGAAGCCAAAGGTCTTGAAGCCCATGGACTCCAGCGCGACGTTGCCAGTGAGCACGATCAGGTCGGCCCAGGAAATGTTGCGGCCGTACTTTTGCTTGATCGGCCACAGCAACCGGCGGGCCTTGTCGAGGCTGACGTTATCCGGCCAGCTGTTGAGCGGCGCGAAGCGTTGTTGGCCGGAGCCTGCGCCACCGCGGCCGTCACCGGTGCGGTAGGTGCCAGCGGCGTGCCAGGCCATGCGGATGAACAGCGGACCGTAGTGGCCGAAGTCAGCGGGCCACCATTCCTGCGAGTCGGTCATCAGTGCGGTCAGGTCTCTTTTGACGGCCGCAAAATCCAGCTTTTTATAGGCTTCGGCATAGTTGAAGTCCTTGCCCATGGGGTCGGACAGGGGCGAGTGCTGGTGCAGGATGTTCAGGTTGAGTTGGTTCGGCCACCAATCGCGGTTCCTTGTGCCACCACCGGCGGCGTGGTTGAACGGGCATTTCGATTCATTTGCCATGTGTGAGCTACCCTCGGTCGAGTTCATTCAGCTACCCGGCCCGATGCGGGCCTGGAATAGAAGCGAGCGAAATCAATGACTCAGGTTGCCGGACCCGCATTTCGATCCGTTGATCGTTGTGGTGACGACCCTCACTACGCCTGGTCAGTTTCCGACTCATTCTTATCTTCACATCAGGTCTGTGCCGGCCAGACTACGCCGACGCTAAATAAAGGTAGACCCGTAAAGGCAAGTCAGCTAATAGCGCGAGTATTAGGGGCTGATAGGCGCAATCTCTTAACGGTCCGTGAGGGGAATGGTGCCGTGGCTGAAAGTAATGCTGTTCAGGCGAACAAGAAACCTGTGGCGAGGGAGCTTGCTCCCGCTTGAGTGCGCAGCACTCACAAAAATCATGAAGGTTGTAAGATGTTTTTAGGGCCGCTGCGCAGCCCAACGCGAGCAAGCTCGCTCGCCACAAGGATTGGTAAGGCTCAAAATTTCTCAAGTGAACAGCATTCCGTCGCTGAAGGGGGCTTACGGCTTCACAGCATTGCGTCGGATCGTCTCCGACGGCGGTTCCCCGAAGGCTTGCTGGTAATCCTGGGAGAAACGACCCAGGTGCTGGAAATTCCAATGCATGGCGATTTCGGTGACGGTTGGCCAGGTTTTCTTGATCAGGTCCCGCCGGGCATTCGCCAGTCTCAGGTTCTTGGCGTAAGCAATCGGCGAAATGCCGAATGCCTCGAAAAAGCCCAGGTGCAAGGTGCGATTGGTAGTTTCAAGTTGTTCTACCAATGTGTTCATGTTGAGCGAAACGTTCAGGTTTTCATGAATGTATTCGATGGCTTTAAACGCGATCTTTTGTCTTTCTGGAATGTGGCGGGCGCCAAGGGTTTTAACCGATTTTACAAAGGTCATGAAGTTCAACATTAAAGCAATTGAAAAATTGACTTAAGTTTAAGGAGCGATCAATCGGACCGCTCCCGGCAGATGATTTACCAGAGGAAATAGGCTGATGCGGTTGTTTGGTTTAATTCGATCTTGCCAACTTCCAGTACCTCGTATTCGGCGCGCAGTCCGACATTACGGAATACATCCAGCTCGACCCCGGCCCCGTAAGTCAGATCAACCCCGGTATCATCATCTGTGGCATTTCCGTCAGCATCCCAGGCGTGAGCGCCGACGCTGCCAAACACACGAATACGTTGTCCGATGGGGAAGCCAATATGGGTCGCGATCTGCGCCGACTTGCCTTCGAACTTAATATTTTCGTTTTTGAAGTTTCCCAAATCGACGACTGCACCTTCGAAGGCAAAGAAATCATTCATGCGATAACCCGTATAAACCTTATATCCCGTCTCTTCATCGCTCAGGGTCTTTTTATCGGTCTCGATGCTGGAGACGCCGGCACCCACATAGAGTCCTTTGTCATCCGCCATTGCCTTGAAAGAAAGCAAGGAGGCGAACGAGATGATTGCAATGTTTTTGAGCAGCATGGGGGTGCTTCCTTAAGCAGGTTTTCCAAATGGTCAGCGTGTGGATTTTTCAGCGGCGGTGGCGTTAATCACAGTCAAAAATTGGTATTTCCACGGTCACGCAGGCGCTTTGGCCGTGGTTCTCAAGCAGGCCGGTTTATCAATGAAATTCATGACCTGATTGATGGAGGCTCTGTCCGGGGGGCCGGACAGGGTGAAATTCATCGCTGACATCGAGCAGTCAACGAAGGGCGAGAAGTGCAAGCTCGCGTCCTGATAAATAAGTGAGTGCCGGATGTCCGGGTAGCCGCGAATACCTTGATCAAGTATTGGGCCAGCACGCTTTAATACCGCTTCATTGATGATCAGAAGATCAAATGTGCACAGGGCACTGTCAATGATGACCAACAGTTCATGTAGCGAACTCAGCGGTGCGACGCGGTGATAGCCGAGACTGGCGAGATTCTTTTCGATATTCATCCGCGTGGAATGATCTTCATCGACCAGCAAGATGCGCAACCATGGGTTGGCCATGAATCACTGTTCCTTTTGTTTATCGAATAATGGTTGTAGACGGAATCAATAATCCAGTATCCACCCCAGTGCCAGTCCACTGGTGTATGCAAGAACGGCGAACACGATTTTATGCCTGAGTGGCAACTTGTTCAGCGGAAGGTTAAGCACGCTCGACTCCAAAAGTAACGGGTGCGAGGATTTTTGAAGAGCGTCCGTTTTAATTCAAATCAATGATTATTATTTTTTGTTTGTGTTTAATGATTCAAGCAGCGCAAGCGAGTGAGCTCATGAATGTAAAAGCACACCGACTTGTCATTCGGGGAGGGTAGAAACTGATAGTTAAGAATGGCGCCTTCCTGGAAAACATACTGGCGCTTGAA
The DNA here is from genome assembly GCF_054071155.1 of Pseudomonas sp. SDO5532_S415. Taxonomy (NCBI): domain Bacteria; kingdom Pseudomonadati; phylum Pseudomonadota; class Gammaproteobacteria; order Pseudomonadales; family Pseudomonadaceae; genus Pseudomonas; species Pseudomonas sp. SDO5532_S415. The sequence continues at coordinate 26,916 of NZ_JBSVWS010000025.1, forward strand.
GAAAAGATCCGGACTCTTGTCGATAGCGAATAACTCGTCATCCTGGCTGAGCTTGACGTTAGTGATTTTCACCTGGATGCGGTCTTTGCTCGCCCGGGTCACTTCTGCGGAAAGTGTGGCGTTGCGAATTTTTCCATTCATGCTTTCCAGTACCGAGTGGGTAAATCGGCCGTGCCCGAGGGTGAGGTATTCCTCTGTGTTGAGCTGGCTATGGTCGGCGAGCCACAGTCGGGTTGTGGTGTGGTAACTGGCATTTTCTTTATAGGGCGACGGCGACCAGGCCAGTGCAACCAGACAGAGCAGGTTGATGGCTCCAAGTGCTACCCACTGGATGATTGATGGCTTCGGCAACGTCATAGGGCCGCTTCCAGGCATTGCCGAATCAACGGTGCGAGTTCTTTTTGTTCACTGTCTGACTGCAGGTTGGCCGTGCTCAGGTCGGCGCGAATGCAGGAGATGGAATAACTGGATTTGACGCGATTGATCCAGACTTCACCGCTGAGGTGTGGTGGCAATGTTTGAGCTTGCCGGGCGGAACTGTCCCTGAGCGATTGGGCGCCAGCCACACTGTCGCCCAGTGCATGCAGGGTTATCTGGTTCTGCCGGGTGCTGGAGACCTCGATGGTCGGCGTGTCGAAGGGAAAGTCGAAGCGGGAGAGGGTGAACGCGCACACCAAGAAGGTCAGGGCATAACCCGCCAGCAAGATTTTTGTAGCGTTGCTCAACGTGTCCGGTTTTGTCCCGGCTAAGGGATGCTCAGCCCGATGCGTTGGATCATGTTCTTCGGGGGAGGGTACAACTGGCGTCTCTGGTTGATCCAGGGGCAAATGCGAGTCGGCTGTTTCACTGATGACATAGTTGCGATTGAAGCAATAGCCTCGTCGAGGAATGGTCATCAGGATTTCATGGTCCCGACTGTCATTGAGTATGTTTCTAAGGGAGAAAACCGCTTGGTTCAGGCTGCCGGAGGCGACGATGCGATCATTCCAGGTGTATTCAATGATCTCGTCACGGGTTTTGGTGACACCGGGCTCCATCAGGAGCAATTCCAGCAATCGCGCCTCGGCTCGCGCCAGCGGGGAGTTCTGAACATCGCCATGGGGTGTCGTAATGGACAACGTTGCGTTCTGCGGATCGAACACAGCCGTCGCACCATTTTTCAACTTGAAGGCGTAGTTCATGGACATCCTCTGTTAAAGGGGCTCGCGCAGAGTATAGGAACGATTTGGATGGGCCAAGGATCGGGTCTTGTTCAATCGGCGACTCAAGACAGTCCATTGTCTTGAAGTAGCGCCAAGGTCTCAGTTGGCGGCAAATGCCTGGTCCGCGCGTTCGCGCAATTGCCTGGCCCAGGCATCGAGGGCCGGGAAGGTGTCTTCGATTTTGGTTTTATCGGAAGGCGAAATTTCATTTCCCGTCGTGGCACTGACGGATTGCGCTAGCAACTCTCCGGTCTTGCCGTCCCTGAGTTCGCTTTCAAAAAAGATCCGCAAGCTCTCATCCCGTGTGCCGGTCAGTTGCATGACGCCTCCGACAATGAATCCCACTGGCAGGTATTCCGGAATGGACAGATCCCGTGGGGTGCGCTCGGTGCCGGTGACCGCCGTGCGCAATCGTAGGGTATTGGGTTCGGGGCGGGCGATGACATCGTAGCCGCTGGTCAGTAGCTCAAGGAGGATCGCCTGGTGCAGATATTTCAACATCGTGGCGGTATCGGTGGGCTGTTCCGTGACCAGTTCAATGTCTTTGCCCACGTAGTAAAAGCGCGGCGGTTCAAGGTAGATGCGCTTTTGGTAGTCCTTTTTTATATCCAGTGTCGGTTTGACCCAGTATTCGCTATCGGGCCATTTCGGATCCTTCGAAAGGTGGCTGTAGTCTTCGAGGAATCCGGTGTGTCGTGTCTCGGGAGCGGGCATTGTTGTGCAGCCCGTCAAGGCAGTAAGAAACACTAGAGAAATCAGGAGGTTGGCGCGCATCAGCAAGTTACCGTTTGAATTTGACGCGGCGATGATGCTCAGTGGCGTCACGCTTCGCTATCCGATAACTGCAAGCCACGGGCAGGTAGTCGTTCATTGCCTGCGGTTTATGTAAGCGGATATAACCACTCACCAAACGCACTCCTGTGGGAGCGAGCCTGCTCGCGAAAGCGGTGTGTCGACCGGCATCAATGTTGGGTGTACCGGCCTCTTCGCGGGCAAGCCCGCTCCCACAGGGGCTCGGTATTTGGGGGCGGCAGGAGAAATGCGCGCCTCCTACGCAGATTTGCAGTGGCCCCCGAACGATGTGCCACAATGGTTAACGTCACCGCAGCATTATCAGGCGAACTCAATGGATGGCCTTGGATTTCGGCAAGAGCAGGAACGCTTCATCGCCCAGCAGGTGCGTACAGACCGATTGCAACAGCTGTTTCGGCAGTCGGTTTCAGCCGTTTTCGGTAGTTTCCTGGCAATGGTCATGCTCTGCTGGCTGTGCTGGGAGCGTTTTGATCATGTCGTCGTCGCCTGGTGGGTGGCCCTGCTGACGGCCTCGACGCTGGTGCGCATCACGATGTTCGTGGTGTATTTCCATAGCCCGGAAGCGGCGCGCACGCCGCAACGCTGGGAGCGCATTTATCTGGTCACCCTGGTGCTGTCCGCCAGTATCTGGGGCGGTGGCGCGCTGGCCGTGATGCCGGCCGACGACCTGTTGGCCCAGGCGCTGGTCATGTTGTTTACCGTCGGCATGTCGGTCAGTGCGGTGTCCTGTTACTCGGCCTATCGCTACATGACGGTGGTCTCCATCGCGCTGGTGTTGTTGCCCTGTACGTTTTGGCTGTTGTTGCAGTCGACGACCCTTCAGGTCGGCATGGGCCTGGCCGTTCTGGTGTTCGCCTCCTTTGTGTGCAGCGCGACGCGCAAGCTCTCCGATGCCCTGGAAACGGCTTTCCGGTTAACCCGTGAAATGGAGCTGGCGCACAGCATTTCCACCCGCGCCGCACAGACCGATGAACTGACGGGCCTGAAAAATCGCCGGGCGTTTTTCGAGCATGCCCAGCGGCTCTATAACCATTGCCAGAACTACCAGTTGCCGCTGTGTGCGGTGATGCTGGACATGGACCATTTCAAGCACATCAACGACACCTATGGGCATCAGGTCGGCGACCAGGTGCTGCGGCAGATGGGCGTGGTCATCTGCCGGTCATTTCGCGAAACCGATGTGTATGGCCGGTTGGGCGGGGAGGAGTTTGCCGTGTTGCTGCCGGACACGTCCCTTGAAGCTGCGCAGAACATCGCCGAGGAACTGGTGCATTCCATTGCCGGGCTGATGACCGGGCCGGTGCACTGCATCACGGCCAGCGTGGGGGTGGCGTCCATGGATTCCAGTGACAAGGACCTGCACAGTTTGATGAGCAACGCCGACAAGGCGCTGTATCGGGCCAAGGCTCGGGGGCGCAACCAGGTGGTGGTGTCCGAGTAGGAGCGAGCTTGCTTGCGAGGGCTGTACATCGACCTGTGGGAGCGAGCCTGCTCGCGAAAGCGTCGGGTCAGTCAGCATAGATGTTGGATGTGAGGACCTCTTCGCGAGCAGGCTCGCTCCCACAGGGGAGGATTTCCCACATTTGGATTTTTGCCGGCTTTCAACGCAACGACCGAAACGCCGTGCGCAGTTCCTCGGTGAACAGCTGTGGCTGTTCCCAGGCGGCGAAATGGCCTCCCTTTTCTGCCTGGCGAAAGTAGATCAGGTTTTTGTAGGCGCGTCGGGCCCAGCTTTCCGGTGGGCAGTAGACATCACCCGGGAACACCGTGATCGCCACCGGCAATGAGATTTCGCTGGTCTTCTGGGCGCTGGAGGACAGTGGGCTGCGGCCTTTGTTTTCCCAGTACAGCCGGGCGGACGAAGCGCCGCTGTTGGTCAGCCAGTAGAGGCTGATGTCGTCCAGCACCTGATCCCGGGATGGCGACTGTTGCGCGTCAGTGCCATAGGTCCATTGCGAGAAACCCGGATGCACCAGCAGAAACGCGGCGAGGGCGACCGGGGAGTCCGTCACGCCGTAGCCGATTGTCTGCGGTCGGGCCGCCATCATGGCGCTGTACGCCAGGTTGCCCTGTTTGATCAGGGTGGCCACGGCCTCGTAGGTCGCGCGTTCCTGCGGATCAAAACTCGTCGGTGCCGGACCCGCCACCGCCAGCGCGGCACCCGCTTCAGGCGGTATCGTCGCCGGCAAATTCAAATGAATGCCCCGCAACTCCGCTGGCGCCTGGCGCGCCATGGCACCGGTGATGGGCCCGCCCCAGTCGCCGCCTTGAGCGACGTACTGCGGGTAACCGAGGCGCTGCATCAGCTGCGCCCAGACCTGCGCAATGCGATCCGGGTCCCAGCCGGTGCCGCCGGGCTTGCCGGAAAAGCCGTAGCCGGGAATGGAGGGAATCACCAGGTCGAAGGCATCACTCGCCTTGCCGCCGTGGGCGAGCGGGTTGGAGAGTGGATCGATGACCTGGATGAATTCGAACACCGAGCCCGGCCAGCCGTGGGTCATGATCATCGGCAGCGCGTTGGGCGTCGGCGAGCGCACCCAGATGAAATGGATGTCGACGCCATCGATGGTCGTGACGAATTGCGGCAGGGCGTTGAGTTGCGCTTCGGCCTTGCGCCAGTCGTACTGGGTGCCCCAATAGCGCATCAGGGGTTGCAACTGTGCCAGTGGCGCACCCTGGGATGCGTCGCCGACGGTTTCCTTGTCCGGCCAGCGGGTGGCCGCGATGCGCTGGCGCAGGTCGACCAGGACCTTTTCTTCAATGGCGACCTTGAAAGGGCGGACGCTGTCATCGGCTGAAGCCACGTTGAAGAGGGCGCAAACGCAAAGGGCGAGGGCAGCCGCGAATTCGTGTTTCATCTTCATTACCTCAGCCGAGGGGCGCGAAGCGATCCTTGGTAGTCAGCATGGCATGGGGGCGAAATATGGCCTGTACCACTGGTCGAAGTGTGGTTGATCTACAGATTCAAAATACCTATGTTTGAGTCTATGGATTAGCAAGGAGATGTTCTACATGCCAGTTGCCCTTCAGGCGCAGCAGGGGTTTACCAAGAACCAGTGTGTGACCGGGCTGCGCGCCGCTGTCGGCATCCTCGAAAAATGGGCGGCCTCCAGCGAGCAGGCCTGCCGCATCCTGCGCATTTCCCGCAGTACCTACACCCGCGCCAGGCAGCGCGATCCCGACTGGGCCGTGGCCCTGGACGCGGACCAGATGCAACGCATCAGTTTTGTGCTGAACATCCACGCCACCTTGCGCCTGATCTTCGATAACCCGGAAAACGTCTACGGGTTTGCGTCGATGGCCAACGACAACGAGTTTTTCAACGGACGGACCCCGCTGGAGATCATGGCCCAAGGGGACATGATTTCGCTGTACGAGACGTTTCGGCGGATCGACGCGCTGCGGGGCGCACAATGGTGAGGCTGAACCGGCTGCCGGTGTTTGCCGGTGAGTCGTTGCAAGCCTATCGGCTGGTTAATTCGAAGTTTCCGCCGATTGCGATGTTTGATGACGTGGCCGATGCCGACGAATTCGACGTGTTGTATGAGATTCAGGCGCTGACCAATCCGCGGTTGAAAAACGAGGTCGGGCAACTTGAGCTGGTCGCCCGCAGTGAGATTCCGTTCGGTATTCCCGGCTGCTCGTATGCCACCGCGCCCTTTACCCACGTCAACCCGGCGGGGTCGCGGTTCAGCGATGGCAGCTTTGGCGTGTTGTACCTGGCCGACAGCATGGAAACGGCGCTGGCCGAGGTGCAGCATCATCAAACGCGGTACTGGTCCAACGTGCGCAACCTCAACTATGAGCGCTTTGTTTTTCGGGGGCTGTCCTGTGCTTTCGTGGACAAGGCGATGAAAGATGCGACGGCCATTTCGATGACCGATCCGATCTATGACCCGGACGATTACACCGACTCCCATCACTTCGGCAAAGCCATTCGGAAGGCCGGGTGTCCGGGGCTGCGTTATCACTCCGTTCGCAGGCCAGGCAGCCATTGCTGGGCATTGATGACGCCACGGGCGGTTCTGTCGATTGTCCAGAGCGCCCATTACGAGATGATCTGGAACCGGCAGATCACCAGCGTCAACCAGATCAGCGAAGCCTGAGGTCAGGCCTTGACCCAGCGCTGGCGACTCCAGCTGCTCAGCGAGTCGACGGCGAGCACCAGCAACAGCATGGCCAGAATCACGGTGCTGGCCTGGGCTTCCTGGAACAGGCTGAGGCTGACATACAACATCTGCCCCAGGCCGCCGGCACCGACGAAGCCGAGCACGCTGGCCATGCGGATATTGTTTTCCCAGCGGTAAAGGATATAGGCCAGCAGCTGGGGCAACAGGTTGGGCAGGGTGCCGTAACAGAATGCCCACACGGCATTGCTGCCTTGCAGACGGATCGCTTCGGCGGGTTGCGGCGGGGTGTTCTCCAGCGCTTCGGCAAACAAGCGGCCAAGTACACCGGTGGTGTGCAGGGCCAGCGCCAGGGTGCCGGAGTTCGGACCCAGGCCGGCGGCCAACACCATCAGCGCGGCCCAGACCAGTTCCGGAATCGCCCGCAGGGCGTTGAGTACCAGGCGCGATACGCTCTTGAACGGCCAGCCGAACCGACCCGCCGCCGGCAGCGCCAGGATCAGCCCGAACACCGCCGCGAGCAACGTGCCGAGGGCGGACATGGCGAGGGTTTCCAGCGCGCCATGACCGATGGCCTGCAGGTGGGCCGGGCTCAGGTCGGGGCTGAGAAAGCGCTGCGCATAGGTGCCCATCTGCTTGATGTTGTCACTGCCACCCAGCGCACCGAGGTCGATACCCAGATAGCTGAAGGAGGCAACCACTGCGACGCCGATGCACAGCAGCAAGGTCAGATTGATCAGGCGATTCATTCCAGCCTCCAGCGCAACAGGCGGCTGAGTTGATCGGCCAGCAGCACCAGCAACAGGAAGGTCAGCAACAGACTGGCCACTTCACCGCCGGCGAACATGCGCAGCGACAGGTCCATTTGCTGGCCCAGGCCGCCGGCTCCGACGAAGCCCATCACCACCGAGGCGCGGATGGCGCATTCCCAGCGGTACACCGTGTACGACAGCAGCTCCGCCGCGACATTGGGCAGGATGCCGTAGCAAAACGAGGCGAGCCGACCGCTGCCCGCTTGCAGCAACGCGTGGGCCGGACGCTGGTCCACCGACTCGAAAATCTCCGCGTAAACCTTGCCCAGCATGCCGCTGTAGGTAATGGCGATGGCCAGGACCCCGGCGGTCGGGCCCAGGCCGACGGCGCGCACGAACAGCAAGGCCCAGACGATTTCCGGCACGCTGCGCAGGAAGATCAGCAAGCCGCGCACCGGCCAGCGCAGCAGGCGGCCGAGGTAACTAGGGCGGCCGGCGCGGGAGGCCGCCGACAGCGACAGGGCACGGCTGGCCAGCAGGCTGGCGGGCACTGCCAGCAGCAACGCCAGGGTCATGCCGGCCGTGGCGATGGCCAGGGTTTGCAAGGTGGCTTGCCACAAGAGCTGGAGGAATTCTTCGCCATAGGCGGGAGGCCAGAAGGTCGAGACGAAGCGGCCCATTTCGCTCTGGCTGTCGGTCGCCAGCAGTACCCCCAGATCCAGTTCGCTGAAGCGGATGCCGGGCCACAACAAGGCAATCGCCAGCAAGCTGAGCAGCAGGCGGGGGCGGGTGGCGGGGTCTCGGGAGTCGCGGGTCAGCATCGGGGAATCTGCACGCTCAAGGGCGGCGGGGGCGCCGGTGGCGATTGCAGTTGCTCGTTGGCGTAGAGCTTGTCGAGCAGCTCGTGGTCGACGGCGCTGGCCGGCAGGTCGAACAGGATCTGTCCGTCACGCAGGCCGATGATCCGTGGAAAGTGCGCCAGGGCCAGCTCCACCGCATGCAGGCTGGCGACCAGGGTGACGTGGTGCTCCCGGGCATGGCGACAGAGCACTGACAGCGTGTGCCCGGCCAGCACCGGGTCCATGGCCGACACCGGCTCATCAGCCAGCAACACCTCGGGCGCCTGATACAGCACCCGGGCCACGCCGACACGCTGGAGCTGGCCTCCGGACAGTTGCTGGCATTGTGCAAACAGCTTGTCACCGAGGTCCAGCCGGGCCAGTGCCGCCCGTGCGCCGGGAATGTCCACCGGGTGCAGCAGGTTCAGCAGGCTCCTGCCCAGACCCCACTGCCCCAGTTTGCCGGCGAGTACCGCCGTGACGACGCGCTGGCGCGGGGGCAGGGGCGGTGATTGATGCACCAGGCCGATACGGGCGCGCAGGCGCTGGCGCTGGCGGGCCGACAGCTGCCAGGCGTGTTCGCCCAGCACTTGCAACTCACCGCTGCCCGGGCGCAAAGCGGTGGCCAGCAGATTGAGCAGGCTCGACTTGCCTGCGCCAGACGGGCCGATGATAGCTACTTGTTCGCCCGCACCGATGTGCAGGTCCACGCCACGCAGCGCCTGGACGCCGTTGGCGTGGGTCAGGGTGACCCCGGTCAATTGCATGGTCATTTGAGCAAGTCGGCGGCGCGTGCGGCTTCCTCGATGCCCTTGTAGTTCTCGGGGTTGGTTTCGATGAAGCGGCTGGCGGCTTGCAGATCCAGGATCTCCTTGTCCGCAGGCTTCGCCGGATCGAGTGCCAGGAACGCGGCCTTGATCTTGCCGGCGAGCGCCGGGTCGAGGGTGCCGCGCACGGTCCAGTTGTAGTCGAAGTAGGCCGGGGTGGTGGCAAACACCTTGACCTTGTCGGTATCGACCTTGCCGGCGGCGACCAGTTTTTCCCACACACTGGCGTTCAGGACCCCGGCGTCGACCTTGCCGGCCTGCACCCAGGCCACTGTCGCGTCATGGGCGCCGGAATAGCCCACGCGACTGAAATAGGTTTCCGGCTTGATGCCGTCCTTGAGCATGAAGTAACGCGGCATCAGACTGCCCGACGTGGACGACACCGAGCCGAAGGCGAAGGACTTGCCCTTGAGATCGGCCAGGGACTTGACGTTCGGGTCGGCGGTGATGAATTTGCTGGTGAACTTCGCGTCCTGTTCGCGTTGCACCAATGGAATGGCATTGCCGGTTTTCAGCCGTGCCTGTACGAAGGTGAAACCGCCGAGCCAGGCCAGGTCGAGGCGGTCGGTGGCCAGCGCCTCGACCACGGCCGGGTAGTCGCTCACCGGCACGAACTCGACCTTCATACCCAACTGTTGCTCCAGGTAGGCGCCCAGCGGCTTGAATTTGCGCAGCAGTTCGGTCGGTGCCTCATCGGGAATGGCGCTGACTTTCAGGGTGTCCGCGGCCTGCGCGAGCACGCTGCAAACCGACAGGGTCAAGCCGATGGCCAATGCCAGGGTACGCTTGAGCATGGAAGATCTCCGTTTCATTTACGCTGGGTTTTCGGTGCGCAGGGTACAGGGTTATTGAGGCGAAGGCGCATTGAGAGGTTAGCCGAAATGGGGCGGGTGGTTGGGGGCCTCAAATTGAGAGGGGGCGTACACCGCAACAACCAAAGCGAGGCGGCCCGACAACCGACCTGACTATTACGGATATACCCCAATCCCCTGTGGGAGCGAGCCTGCTCGCGAAAGCGGTGTGTCAGTCAACATTTATGCTGCATGACACAACCCCTTCGTCGGAGCGCAGCCCGGAGCCGGCTAGCTCCCACGGTTGGATTACCGACCATGTGCCGCATCCGCCAGTTGTTCGGTATCAACCCGGACAAACACCGAGTCACCCACCGCCGTGAGCACGTCCCCGGCGTAGACCTCGCAGATGACACGGGTCTTGCGCCCGACATCGCCTTCCACTTTTGCCTTCAGGATCAGCGGCACGCCCATCGGTGTCGGTTTGATGAACTTGATGCCCAGGTTGCCGGTGACGCAGTTGATGCGGGGCAGGCTGGCGACTTCGCGTTGTTCCGCGCGGTAGTGATAAGCCATCGCCGTCCAGTTGGAATGGCAGTCGACCAGCATCGCGATCAAGCCGCCGTACACCAGGTCCGGCCAGCCGCAGTACATGGCATCCGGCACATGCTCGGCCACGACGTGCTCGCCGTCTTCATGCCAGTAGCTCTTGATGTGCAGCCCGTGGGGATTGCGGCCGCCGCAACCGTAGCAAACGCCATCCGGCGCGGCGGAGTCTTGCAGGGAGGTGTCGAGGGTGGACATGCCTTGATCATCCTTAAAAAATGGGAAACCAATCGGGTCGGTGTATTGAACACTTTAACTCCTGTGGGAGCGAGCCTGCTCGCGAAGGCGGTGTATCAGGCGAGGTTTATGTCAACTGACACTCCGCTTTCGCGAGCAGGCTCGCTCCCACAGTCTTTTTCCACTCGCCTTCACCGCCGTGCCGAATGCTGCTGCGGTGCCAGAAACGCATCGTGGAAGTAATTGCGGAACGCCTGCATCGCCGGGCTGAATTCGCGCTCGCGATGCCAGGCCAGGCCGACGCTCATGGGGGTGACCTTGTCGGTGATGGTCACGGTTTCGATGCGTTTGCCTTCCAGCGACCAGGGGCGGTGCACCAGGTCCGAGAGGATCGCCACGCCGCTGCCGTTGGCGACCATGCTGCGCACCGCCTCCACGGAGCTGGTGCGGACCCTGACGTTGGGCTGCTGATGAGCATGTTCCCAGTAGCGCATGGCGCTTTGTTCGGCTTCATCGACGGTGAGCAGGATGTAGGGTTCCTTGGCCACATCGGCCAGGCTGACGGCCGAGCGTTCGCATAGCGGATGGTGGCTGGGCAGCCACAGCCGGCGTTCGGAGTTGAACAGGGTTTCGGAGACGATGTCCGGGTGCGTGAGGTTCGCGGTGAGCACCACCGCCATGTCGAACCGACCTTCGAGCAGGCCTTGTTCGATGGCTTGCCGTTCCTGTTCGTGGACTTCAATGGCCACGTCCGGGTGCCAGTGCTCCAGTCGCTGCAGATGGTGCGGCAGGAAGTAACCGATCACCGTGTAGCTGGCGGCGAGGCGCAGCAGCCCGCTGGCGCGCACGTCGGGCAGCGGGCTGTTCAGGGCATCGTCGACGCTGCGCAAGATCACGTAGGCCCGATTGAGAAAGTGCCGCCCGGCATCGGTCAGGCTCATGCCCTGGGCCGACCGCTGGAACAGCAGGGTGCCGAGCATGCCTTCCAGTTCCTTGATCGCCGTGGTCACCGCCGATTGGGAAATGTTCAGATGGATCGCGGCTTGCGAGATTTGCCCGATCTCGGCGGTGGCGACGAAATAGCGGACCTGGCGCAGGGTCAGTGACATGAACACTCCGGTGGACGGGCTTTTTGTTTTTCAGGGCTTTCTGTTTTTAGAGCTATCTGTTTTTCAGAAGATGACCTATCTGATAATAGATCTTCCCAAGGGGTTGGCTGGAATTTAACGTGGTCTGCATGAAGTCACAAGCGTCAGGAGCAAGCGTCATGCAGGCAGTAGATTTCAACTCGGACATGGGTGAAGGTTTCGGCCCATGGACCATCGGCGATGGCGTCGACAATGAGCTGATGGGCTTCATCAGCACCGCCAACATCGCCACCGGTTTCCATGCCGGCGATCCCGGCACCATGCGCCGCACCGTCGAGCAGGCCAAGCGCCTGGGCGTGGCCATCGGCGCGCATCCGGGGTTTCGCGACCTGGTCGGCTTCGGCCGCCGGCACATCAATGCACCGGCCCAGGAGCTGGTGGACGACATGCTGTATCAGTTGGGGGCGCTGCGTGAACTCGCCCGGGTTCAAGGCGTGGCCCTGCAACACATCAAGCCCCATGGCGCGCTGTACATGCACCTGGCCCGGGACGAGGAAGCCGCGCGTTTGCTGGTGGAAAACCTGCAGCGCCTGGAACCTGAACTGCTGTTGTATTGCATGCCCAACTCCGTGATCTGGCGCGTCGCCAAGCAGCTTGGCCAACCGGTGATCCGTGAGTTCTACGCCGACCGCGAATACGACCTCAGCGGTTCCATCGTCTTTACCCGCAATGTGCGTGCCTACGATCCGGCCCAGGTCGCGGCGCGGGTGCTGCGTGCCTGTCAGGAAGGCGTGGTGCGCACCGTCGAAGGCGAAGACCTGGCGATCGAATTCGATTCCATCTGTTTGCACAGCGATACACCGGGTGCCCTGGCGTTGGTCGAAGCCACGCGTAAAGCGCTCGATGATGCGGGAATCAAGGTTCGCGCACCGCGCTGATCAGAACGAAACACCCGGTACAGAGACGCCAGGGTTTATACACGATTCATCTTTTTTGCCTGCCTTTCTACAACTATTCCAAGAGGAACAGACATGGCCGAACACACCATCATTACCCCGTTGCCCGGGACCTTCTATCGCAAAGCCACACCGGAATCGGCGAACTACGTCGAGGAGGGCGCAGAAGTCAGCGCCGACACCGTCATCGGCCTGATCGAAGTCATGAAGCAGTTTTCCGAACTGACCGCCGGGACGGCCGGTCGCCTGAGTGCGTTTGTGGTGGAAGACGGTGATCCGGTGGAGCCGGGTCAGGTCATCGCAACACTCGACGGCCATTGAGGGTAGGGCACGATCATGACCCAAGCTATTCGTAAATTACTGATCGCCAACCGTGGCGAAATTGCCGTGCGGATCATCCGTGCCGCCAAAGCACTGGGAATCCCCACCGTTGCGGCATGCAGTGAGGCGGACGTCGACTCCCAGGCCGCGCGCATGGCCGACGAGGTTCACATCCTCGGCCCGGCCCGCGCCGATAAAAGCTATCTGAACGTCGAGGCATTGCTCGGCGCCTTGAAAGCCACGGGTGCCAATGCGATCCACCCCGGTTACGGCTTTCTGTCGGAGAACGCGGATTTTGCCGAAGCGGTCCTCGCCGCCGGTGCTATTTTCGTCGGGCCGAGCCCCGAGACGATCCGGCGCATGGGCGACAAGGCCGAAGCCCGGCGCACTGCGCAAGCGGCCGGTGTGCCAGTGGTGCCCGGTTCCCCCGGTGAGCTGTTCGACGTCGAGTCGGCACTCAAGGCGGCCGAGTCCGTTGGCTTTCCGCTGCTGATCAAGGCTTCGGCCGGTGGCGGTGGGCGTGGCATTCGTCTGGCGCAAAACGCACAACAACTGAGCGAAGAGTTCCCCCGTTCCCAGCGCGAAGCCCAGGCAGCATTCGGCAATGGCGCGGTGTACCTGGAGCGGTTCATCGGCAAGGCCCGGCACATCGAAGTGCAGGTGTTGGGCGACGGTAAGCACGCGGTGCATTTGTTTGAGCGCGAGTGCTCGCTGCAACGTCGTCGGCAGAAAATCTTTGAAGAAGCGCCGTCGCCGGTTCTCAATCCGCAGCAGCGCGAAACGCTGTGCGCCAGTGCCGTACGCTTGACCGAAGCGCTGGGCTACAAGGGCGCCGGCACCCTGGAGTATCTGTACGACGACGCCACCGGCGAGTTTTTCTTTATCGAGATGAACACGCGGATTCAGGTGGAGCACCCGGTCAGCGAGTTGATCACCGGCATCGACCTGGTGCAGGCCATGCTACGCATTGCCGGTGGCGAGCCGTTGCGCTTGCAACAAAGCGATATCCAGCTCAATGGCGCCGCGTTGCAGATGCGCCTGAATGCCGAAGACCCGGCGCGGGATTTCTTCCCCAGTCCCGGTCTGGTTGAATCGCTGGTCTGGCCGCAAGGCGAGGGCGTGCGGGTCGATACTCATCTGTATCAAGGCTACCGCGTGCCGCCTTACTATGACTCGTTGCTGGCCAAGCTGATTGTTCACGGTCGGGATCGCGACGAAGCCTTGGCCCGTGCGCGCCTTGCAGTGGAGCAGACCACGCTCACCGGCATGGCGAGCACCCTGTCGTTGCACGCTGAACTGCTGGAGCAACCCTGGCTGCACAGCGCCGACTTCCACACCGGCACCCTGGAAACCTGGCTGGCTGCGCGCCGCAGCGGAGGTGAAGCATGAGCAATCCAATCCGCTACAGCTTTGGCGCCGATGAGCATCTGTTTGCCGAAGTCAGCGACAGCATGTCCCTTGAAGCGTTCTTCAAGGGCATGGCCGTGACCCGTGCGGTGGAGCGACTGGCACTGGATGGCGTACTCGATGTGTGCCTGGCCAATGCCTCGTTCCAGATCCGTTTCGACCCGGACCGCATCGCACCTTCCGACCTGCTCGAAGCGGTGAAAGGCGCAGAAGCCGAGGCGGTTGCCGAGCGCACCTTGCAGACCCGGATCATCGAAATTCCGGTGCTGTACAACGATCCCTGGACCCATGAAACCCTGATGCGTTTTCGCGACCGCCATCAGGATCCGAGCGCCACGGACCTGGAATACGCCGCACGGATCAACGGCCTGGCCGACGTCGAGGCGTTCATCGCCGCCCACAGTGGCGCGCCGTGGTTTGTCTCGATGGTGGGCTTCGTTGCCGGCCTGCCGTTTATGTTCCAGATGGTCGAGCGCGAGCGTCAGTTGCAGGTGCCCAAGTACCTGCGACCGCGCACTGACACGCCTAAATTGACCCTCGGTCACGGCGGTTGCTTCGGATGCATCTACTCGGTGCGCGGTGCCGGTGGTTATCAGATGTTCGGCGTCACGCCGGCGCCGATCTACGACCCGCAGCAAAACCTGGCGTACCTGAAAGAGCACATGGTGTTCTTCCGTCCGGGGGACATCGTGCAGTTCAAGCCGATGGACCGGGAGGCCTATGACCAGGCCGTGGCCGAGGTCGAAGCCGGGCGCTTCGATCTGCGGATTCGTCCGGTGGAATTCTCGCTGGATGCGTTTCTCGCCGACCCGATCGGCTATCCCAAGTCGCTGCAGGAGGTGCTGGCATGATCAAGGTACTCAAACCCGGTCTCGCCACCTCGGTACAGGACCTGGGCCGCGAAGGGTATTACCACCTGGGCATTCCGCCTTCCGGCGCACTGGATCAGTACGCCCTGAGCGCGGCCAACCAACTGGTGGGCAACCCGGCCAATTCGGCGGCGCTGGAATGCACCTTGCTGGGGCCGGAACTGGAGTTCCGGCAAGACGCGCTGGTGGCGGTGTGCGGTGCGCACATGACGCCAAAGGTCGATGGCGTGGACATGCACCTGGACACCGCTTTCGAGGTGAAGGCCGGGCAAGTGCTGCGTTTTGACTTCCCCAAGGCGGGCGCGCGGGCTTATTTGGCGGTGGCCGGCGGCATCGATGTGCCGGTGGTGCTCGGCAGTCGTTCCACCTATGCCCTGGGCGCACTCGGTGGTTTTCAGGGGCGTCGGCTGATTGCCGGGGACGAATTGCCGGTGGGCATCGCCAGTGGCAAGGGCCGCGCCGGGGCCAGCCTGCCCATGGCGTTGCGCCAATCCCTGGGGGGCGAAATCACCCTGCGCGTGGTGCCGGGGCTGTACTACGACCGCTTGACCCCAGCGGCGGCGGACAGCTTTTTCGCCGAGGCCTGGACCGTCGGTTCTGAAGCAGACCGCATTGGTTATCGCTTCAAGGGCGGCAGCCCGCTGAGCTTTCAGCCCCGTGAGCAGCCGTTCGGTGCCGGTTCCGATCCGTCGAACATCGTCGACAGCTGCTACCCGATCGGCTCGATCCAGGTGCCCGCCGGGCTCGAGCCCATCGTGTTGCACCGCGATGCGGTATCCGGTGGCGGCTACGCGATGATCGGCACGGTGATCAGCGCCGATCTCGACCTGATCGGCCAGATGCAACCCAACCAGAAAGCCCGTTTCGTGGCGGTGACCCTCGAAGAGGCGCTGCAAGCGCGACGTTCCTACAAGAAAAAACTCAGCTGCCTGAGCAAGCTGTTCCCTTCCTGATTCTGCCCGCCGCACTGCGCGGGTCATGCCAAACGGTGAGCCAACGCCGCACTTCGGTGCGGTGACGGCTGCCCGCGCTTCAACCTTTGACTGGTTCTGGAGTTCACGCACATGGCTGCTTTATCGCAATCGAGTCAAACCGGGCAAGACCCGGCCAATCATCCCGTTCCAACCGGCGCGCGCATGGGCCGACTGTCGCTGACCATGGCCTGGTGGGCGGTGTGCAGCGCGATGTTCTACATCGTGGTCGGCGCGTCCCTGGCGTTGTCCTATGGCGCGCGCAATGCGCTGATCGGGATGGTGCTGTCGGTGATCAGCTACGGACTGGTCAACACCGTACTCAGTCGCTTTGCGATCCGCAGCGGCTTGTCGGTGGCGTTGTTTTCACGGCTGTTGTTCGGCAGCACCGGCGCCTGCCTGGCGACCTTGATCTTCTTCTCGACGGCGATCTACTACGCCGTGTTCGAAGGCTCGGTGATCGCCGTGGCGCTCAATCACCTGTACCCGGAACTGGTCTATCCGCTGGCCGCATTGCTGGTGGTGCTGTACAGCGTGCCGATGATCCTGGGCAGCGTGCAGCACTGGCTGGACAAGCTCAACGGCGTGTTGCTGCCGGTGTACCTGGGTGGCTTGCTGGTGGCGGTGGGGCTGTCGATCAGCCGTTACGGCTACCAGCCGCAATGGCTGGATTTCGGCCCGGCTACCCCTAGCGCCTTCGGCTGGTGGGACTGCTTCGTCGCCTACATGGGCGTGTGGATCCTGATGCTGTTCACTTTCGACTACGCCCGTTTCGGCAGGGCCGAGGACGCCGAATATCACGGCCGCTGGAACTTCGGCATGCCGTTCTACGCGGTGACGTTTTTGCTCAACGGCGCGGCGGGCATCTACCTGGTCAGCAGCATTCCCCACGAAGGCGCGCTCAACGAAGTGTCGGTGGTGATGGCGATCCTGCAGTTGATGGGGCTGTGGGGATTGTTGTTTGTCTGGGCCACGCAAACCCGGATCAACACCGCCAATTACTACCTGGCGACCTTGAACATGCAGGCGTTCTTCGCTCGTTTCGGCCTGCGGGGTTCGTACCTGATGTGGGCGCTGGCGGTCGGTGTGATCGTCTACGGCCTGATGCTGGCGGATGTGTTTGCGTACTTGCTCAAGGCGTTGGCCTATCAGGGTATTTTCGTGGTGGCCTGGGTCGGCGTGGCCTTGGCGCAGATCGTTTACGGGCGCTATGACGCAGCGGCGCTGGAGCGTGTGGCCGCGTTCAATCCAGTGGGCCTGACCGCGTGGTTTGGTGCGACGGCGTTGGGGCTGGCATTGATGTTTTCCGCAGGCGCAGCGAGTAGCTTTTCCGCGCCCGCAACGGTGATCGTCGCCTTTGCCTTGCAGGCCGGTTTGTCCCATCGCAGCCGGTTGCAGGTCCGGTTGGCGGACTAAAACCTGTAGGAGCGAAGCTTGCTCGCGAAGGCGGCCTGACAGATGTACCGGACCCACTGTGGGAGCGAGCCTGCTCGCGAAGAGGACGTACCATTCAACATCCAGGTTGAATGACACACCGCCTTCGCGAGCAGGCTCGCTCCCACAATGTGATTTTCAGTGAACGCTTGCATCGGTTGCTCGGCCCCGGAGCCTCCGCTTCAGGTCGTCACTTTTCCTTCCGGGCCCGGGCACCCGTCAGGCGAAAACATCGGCAGGCGCTTGAGCATCCAGTTGAGCAACTCCTGAGCCGGGGCCGCCAGCGGTCGACCGGACTTCACCAGCAGTTTCGCCTCAACCCCCTGAAACAGCGGATGTTCCACCGCAATGGCGGCCAGGCTGCCCTGGGCGATTTCTCTGTAGGCGGCGAATTCTCCGAGCAACGAGGCGAAGTCCCCGGCGGCCACCAGACGCTTGAGTGCTGCCAGGGAGTTGCTGACCAGCACCGGGCGGATCTCAATCTTTTCCGCGTACTCAAGCATTTCAATCGCCTGGCCGATGCCGAAGGTGGTGGGCGTCAACACCAACGGGCAGTCGAGAATGTCCGCGACCGTCGCCGGCCCCCCTCGCAAGGCCAGCGGGTGATCGGGGCGAACCAGCAGCATCACCGGCTGCGATGAGGTTGCGCGAAAATCGATGTGCGCATGCAGGGGCGGGTTGTAGGCAAGGCCGATGTGCGCGCGGTTTTCGGCGACTTCGTGGAGTACGTCGACGACCGGCAGCGTGTCCAGCGTGACGTTGAGTTTCGGGTATTGCTTGCAGAAGGGCGCGAGTACGTTGTCAACCAACGCATCGACATAACCCTCGCTGATGACCACCCGCACATGGCCTTGCTGCAGGCCCTTGATCGCTTGCAACTGGTCTTCGAGCTTCTCCTGATGGGATCGATAACCGCGCCAGAACTCCAGCAAGTGCGCGGCCGCTTCGGTCGGTTGCACACCCCGCGCCTGGCGTTCGAACAGTGTCGCCCCCAGTTCCTCTTCCAGCAGCTTGATCTGGCGCGTAATCACCGATGGCGACGTGTTGATACTGTCTGCCGCGCCACGAATCGAGCCGTGGACCAGCACTTCGTGGAAATACCTCAGGCGTTGTTGGTTTATTTCGCGCATGGCTGACGTCTCTCCGTTGTTTCAGTGTTGCTCGTAGGGCAACGATACGCGAACTTAGTTGCTCTTGCTGGGCTTTGGCTGTGGGTTCAACATCCCTGGCACGACCGCAGATCAACAACAAGAATCGGAGACGTGCATGTCAACCCTCGACACCTCGGCAAGAAGCAAGGCCCTTGCGGCCCTGTACCGCAAGCTCAATTGGCGGCTGCTGCCGCTGCTGTTCATCTGCTATGTCTTTGCGTATCTGGATCGGATCAATGTCGGCTTTGCCAAACTGCAGATGCAAAGTGATCTGGGGCTTTCCGACGCGGCTTATGGCGCGGGCGCGGGCATCTTCTTCCTGGGGTATGTGTTGTTTGAGCTGCCGAGCAACCTGATGCTGCCACGGGTTGGCGCACGCAAGACCTTCAGCCGCATCCTGGTGTTATGGGGCATCACCTCGGCGTGCATGCTCTTTGTACGCGACGTGCCGACGTTCTACGTGATGCGGTTTCTGCTGGGTGTGTTCGAAGCCGGTTTTGCCCCGGGCATGATCTATTACCTGTCGTGCTGGTACGGCCCGACACGGATGGCCCGCGCCATTGCCATCGTCTTTATCGCCGGCCCCGTAGGCGGCATTATCGGTGGCCCGCTGTCCGCGTGGCTGATCACCACGTTGGCCGGTGTGGGCGGCATGACCGGCTGGCAGTGGATGTTTCTGCTTGAAGGCCTGCCTTGCGTGTTCCTCGGCATCCTTACGTACTTCGTGCTTGCCAATCGACCCTCGGAGGCCCGTTGGCTGAGTGTCGAGGAAAAGCATCTGCTGGAGGCTGAACTGGGGACATCGACGAGCCAGGTCCATTCGTTCCGGGCCGTGTTGCGCGACCCGAAAACCTACATCCTGGCGTCGGCCTACTTCTGCATCATCTTCTCGATCTACGCCATGAGCTTCTGGCTGCCAGCCATTCTCAAGGCCCAAGGAGTCAATGACACCCTGCAGCTGGGTTGGTATGCCGCCATTCCCTACGTAGGCGCCGCCATTGGCATGTACCTGATTGGACGCCGCTCCGACCGGCTCGGTGAGCGCCGCTACCACTGCGCGGTACCGGCGGGCATCGCCGCCTTGTGCCTGCTGATGTTCCCTTTTGCCGAGGGACATGTTCTGGTGTCGCTGGCGCTGCTGACCGGGGCGACCGCTACGATTTTCATGGCGTATACCGTGTTCTGGGCCATGCCCTCGGAACACATCAAGGGTGAGGCGGCGGCGGGAGGCATTGCCTTCATCAACACCATCGGCCTGTGCGGTGGCTTCTGGGGGCCGGCGGTCATTGGTTGGGCAAAAACCGCTACCGGAAACATGAACCTCGGCATCGTAGTCGTCGGCTGCGCCTCCCTGTGCGCGGTGCTTATCATCACGCTCAACAGATCACTCTCGACTGAACACGTCGCGCCTCAATACAGTGCAGGCTGATCAGTCACTTTGAACCCTGAAATTGAATCGTCGCGTTCCGCAAGGAACCATCCAAAGGAGAGCACTTCCATGCTTCTACACCTGTCGACCTGGGCCGAGATCGGCCAGTTTCTTGAACGCAGCCGCACCATCGTGATTCCCATCGGTTCGAATGAACAACACGGCCCGACCGGCCTGTTGGGCACTGACTGGATGTGTCCACAAATCATTGCCCACGAAGCTCAGAGCAGGGCCGACATCCTGATCGCGCCGACCTTCAACATCGGCATGGCGCAACACCATCTCGGGTTCCCGGGCACCATTTCACTGCGCCCTTCAACGTTCATCGCCGCCATTGGCGACTGGGTGCGATCGCTGGCCGCGCACGGCTTTGAAAAGATCCTGTTTCTCAATGGCCACGGTGGCAACGTTGCATCGATTGAAGCGGCATTCTCGGAGCTCTACGCAGAAGCGAGTTTCGCCCGACGCCCAGCGGGGTTCGCGCTGAAGCTGTGCAACTGGTGGGACCTGGAAGGGGTCAATGAACTTGCCAAGGAACAGTTCCCGACGGGGCACGGTGTGCATGCAACGCCTTCGGAAATCGCCGTCACCCAGTGGGCCTATCCTGACTCGATCAAGTCGGCGGGCTATTCGCCGCAGATCGCTAACTGGGGTCCCATCCGCGAAGCCCGGGATTTCCGCGCACGCCATCCGGACGGGCGCATGGGCTCGGACCCGGCGCAGGCGACAGCGGAAAAAGGCCGGGCATTGGTGATGTTGGCCGCCGAGGGGCTGGTGAAGGAAGTGGGGGCATTCAGCCGGGAATCGATCCCGGGTTAACGGCACGCTCCTACAGTCCATCCGTGTCGTACGCAAAGCCTCTGTAGGAGCGAGCTCGCT
>NZ_JBSVWS010000026.1:0-46500 GCF_054071155.1 Pseudomonas sp. SDO5532_S415
GGCCAGCGTTCACTGAAGATCAAATGTGGGAGCGAGCCTGCTCGCGAAGGGGCCCTCCCAGACATAAAAAAACCCGCCGATGATCACTCATCGGCGGGTTTCTTTTTACTGGCCAGCGCTTAGATCGCGCCGCGTTTACGCAACAGTTCCAGCACCTGCTTGACGCCCTCTTCCAGCGACACGGACTGGGTGTCGATCACCAGATCGGCATCCAGCGGCACGTCGTACGGGAAGGATTCGCCCGGGATGTTATCCCCGGCTGCCGCGTACAAACCTTGCGGGTCACGCTCGGCACAGACCGTCGGCGAAGCCTGGACGTAGACCGTCAGCAGACGCTCCTTGCCGATCAGCTCCCGAGCCTGCTCACGCCCTTCGGCACTCGGCGCAACGAACGCCGCCAGGGTCAGCAAACCGGCTTCGTTGAACTGACGCGCCACGTGCGCGGCACGACGCCAGTTCTCGGTACGCCCGGCGCGATCCTGTGGCAGACCTTTGTTCAGGTCGTGACGCAGG
This sequence comes from Pseudomonas sp. SDO5532_S415, assembly GCF_054071155.1. Taxonomy (NCBI): domain Bacteria; kingdom Pseudomonadati; phylum Pseudomonadota; class Gammaproteobacteria; order Pseudomonadales; family Pseudomonadaceae; genus Pseudomonas; species Pseudomonas sp. SDO5532_S415. The sequence goes on from NZ_JBSVWS010000026.1 coordinate 514, forward strand.
TTCTGGCCATCGAGCACAAACACTGCACGGCCCAGGTCGAACAACTTGCGCTCAACGGCGTAGGCAAGGGTGCTTTTGCCCGCGCCCGACAAGCCGCTGAACAACACGGTGGCCGGTTGCTGGCCGAAGCGCTGAGCGCGTTCTTCGGTGGCAACGTGAGCCAGTTTGCCGTGGTGCGTGCTGGTGCCATGCGCCACCGGTTGCGCGACGATCATGCCGGCGCCGACGGTGCCGTTGGTCAGGCGATCGATGATGATGAACGCGCCGGTGGTGCGGTTGCTGTCGTAACCGTCGAGGGCAATCGGCGCATCGAGCGCGATCTTGACCTTGCCGATTTCGTTCAGCTGCAACGCGCTGGCCGGGCCTTCTTCCAGGGTGTTCACGTCGACCTTGTTGACGATGCTGGCGATGGAGCCCGGCACGTAACTGGTGGCGCGCTTGATGTCGTATTTCTTGCCCGGCAGCATCGGCTCTTCAGCCATCCACACCAGCATCGCTTCGAAACTGTCGGTGACGGGCGGGACGTTGTCGGCATGGACCAGCAGGTCGCCACGGGAGATGTCGATTTCGTCTTCCATGGTCAGCGTTACTGCCTGACCCGGACCGGCATGTTCCAGTTCACCTTCAAAGGTGACGATGGATTTCACGCGGCTACTCTTGCCCGACGGCAGCACCACGACTTCGTCGCCCTTCTTGACGATGCCGCTGGCCAGGGTGCCGGCGAAACCACGGAAGTTCAGGTTCGGACGGTTGACGTATTGCACCGGGAAACGCAGGTCGGTGAAGTTGCGGTCTCCCGCCACTTCCACGGTCTCCAGAATTTCCATCAGCGACTGGCCGGTGTACCACGGCGAACGCTCGGACTTGTTCACCACGTTGTCACCCTTGAGGGCTGACATCGGCACGAAGTGCATGCTGGTCGGCTTCATCTTCAAGCCTTCGGCGAACTTCAGGTAGTCGGCCTTGATCGACTCGAACACGCCTTGGTCGAAGTCCTTGAGGTCCATCTTGTTGATGGCGACGACGATGTGCTTGATGCCCAGCAAGGAGGCGATGAAGCTGTGGCGACGGGTCTGGGTCTGCACGCCGTAACGGGCGTCGACCAGGATGATCGCCAGGTCACAGGTGGACGCACCGGTGGCCATGTTGCGGGTGTACTGCTCATGGCCGGGAGTGTCGGCGATGATGAATTTGCGCTTGGCGGTGGAGAAATAGCGGTAGGCGACATCGATGGTGATGCCTTGCTCACGCTCGGCCTGCAGGCCGTCGACCAGCAATGCCAGGTCGATGTCTTCGCCGGTGGTGCCGACTTTTTTCGAGTCGCGGGTGATCGCTTCCAGGTGATCTTCGTAGATCATCTTGGAGTCGTGCAGCAGACGCCCGATCAGGGTGCTCTTGCCGTCGTCGACGTTACCGCAGGTCAAAAAGCGCAGCAGCTCTTTACGTTCGTGCTGGCCCAGGTAGGCGAGGATGTCCTCGCTGATCAAATCAGATTGATGCGACATGACAGCCCCTTAGAAATAACCTTGACGTTTTTTGTCTTCCATCGAGCCTGCGCCATCGTGGTCGATGACACGGCCCTGGCGCTCGGAAGTTCGCGTCAGGAGCATTTCCTGAATGATGTCCGTGAGGCTTTCGGCCTCGGACTCCACCGCGCCCGTCAACGGGTAGCAGCCAAGGGTACGGAAACGCACTTTCTTTTTGACGATGCGGGCTTTGTCTTCATCGCTCAGGTGTTCGAGGATGCGCTCGTCGTCGATCATGATCAGCGTGCCGTTCTTCTCGATGACATCGCGTTCGGCGGCAAAATACAGCGGCACGATCGGGATGCCTTCAAGGTAGATGTACTGCCAGATGTCCAGCTCGGTCCAGTTCGACAGCGGGAAGACGCGGATAGACTCGCCCTTGTTGACCTTGCCGTTGTAGACGTTCCACAGCTCGGGACGCTGGTTTTTCGGGTCCCAGCGGTGCTTGCTGTCGCGGAACGAGTACACGCGCTCCTTGGCGCGGGACTTCTCTTCATCGCGACGGGCACCGCCGAAGGCCGCGTCGAAACCATGCTTGTCCAATGCCTGTTTCAGGCCTTCGGTCTTCATGATGTCGGTGTGCTTGGCACTGCCGTGGGTGAACGGGTTGATGCCCTGCGCAACGCCTTCCGGGTTGACGTGGGTGATCAGGTCCAGGCCCAGCTCGGCGACCATCTTGTCGCGGAAGCTGTACATCTCCTGGAATTTCCACTGGGTGTCGACGTGCATCACCGGAAACGGCAGCTTGCCGGGGAAGAATGCCTTGCGTGCCAGGTGCAGCATCACGGCGGAGTCTTTACCGATGGAGTACAGCATCACCGGGTTGTCGAACTCGGCGGCCACCTCGCGGATGATGTGGATGCTTTCCGCCTCCAGCTGTTTCAGATGCGTCAGTTTGTCGACCATGGCTACTCACGAAATCTTTCTTATGAACGGCCAGCGGGCCGTGTTCGAGCGGGGAATCCTAGCACAGCGACCGCTTCTAATCAGGGCACCGACTAGATCGAAAGGGTATATGAATATGCCTGCCCGTTTGGCCGCCCTGCCCCTGTGGGAGCGAGCCTGCTCGCGAAGACGGCGTGTCAGACACATCAATGGTGAATGTGATGCAGCCTTCGCGAGCCGGCTCGCTCCCACAGGGGATAGGGGGTGGATTCAAATCGGATTCGGGCAATCGATGAAGATGTGCTCAAGGGCAAACCGCCGCGCCAGGTAATCGCCCAGCGCCTGCACGCCATAGCGCTCGGTGGCATGGTGGCCGGCGGCGATGAAGCTGATGTCGTTTTCCCGGGCGCTGTGGAAGGTTTGTTCGGAGGCTTCGCCGCTGAGGTACAAATCGACACCCGCCAGGATCGCCTGATCGATGTAGCCCTGGCCGCCACCGGTGCACCAACCGACTCGGCGAATCATCGCGCTGCCTTCGACCAGCAATGGCTCGCGGCCCATGACCTCTTGCACGCGACGGGCGAAGTCCCGGGGCGTCATCGGGTCGTTCAACGAGCCGACCAGGCCGACGATTTTCAGATTGTCAGGATCGAGCGGGCCTTCGACAGTGATGTCGAGCTGACGCGCCAGTTGCACGTTGTTGCCGACATCCGGGTGCAGATCCAGCGGCAAGTGATAGGACAACAGGCTGATGTCGTGCTTGAGCAAGGTCTTCAGGCGACGTTGCTTCATGCCGGTGATGCACGGATTTTCGCCCTTCCAGAAGTAGCCGTGATGCACCAGCACCAGATCGGCGCTGGCTTCAACCGCGGCATCGAGCAAGGCCTGGCTGGCCGTGACGCCACTGACAATGCGCATCACTTGCGGCCGGCCTTCGACCTGCAGGCCGTTGGGGCAATAATCGGCAATCCTGGCGCTGTTCAGGTAACGGTCGGCTTCTTCGACGAGTGTGCTCAGGGCGACGGCCATAAAAGACTCCTAAATATCCCGTTCAGAGGCGCGCGCGGCCTCGTATAATGCGCGACATTATGGGCGGTCTCTAACCGCCTGCAACCTTTCAGGACGTGCTTAATGCTCAAGGCGCTGCGTTTTTCCGGCTGGCCGTTGTTGGCCGGCGTGCTTGTCGCTCTGTTAATCATCCAGCGTTACCCGCAGTGGGTCGGGCTTCCTAGCCTAGACGTCAACCTGCAACAAGCCCCGCAAACCACCAGCATGCAGCAGGGCCCGGTGTCCTATTCCGACGCAGTGACCACCGCCGCGCCGTCGGTGGTGAACCTGTACACCACCAAAGTCATCAACAAACCCAACCATCCACTGTTTGAAGATCCGCAGTTCCGCCGCTTCTTCGGTGACAACTCACCCAAGCAGAAACGCATGGAATCGAGCCTGGGCTCCGGCGTGATCATGAGCCCGGAAGGCTACATTCTGACCAACAACCACGTGACCAGCGGTGCCGACCAGATCGTGGTGGCCCTCAAGGACGGCCGTGAAACCCTGGCCCGGGTGATTGGCAGCGACCCGGAAACCGACCTCGCGGTGTTGAAGATCGACTTGAAGAATCTTCCTGCGATCACTGTCGGCCGCTCCGACAATATCCGCATCGGCGACGTGACGCTGGCCATCGGCAACCCCTTCGGCGTCGGCCAGACCGTGACCATGGGCATCATCAGCGCCACCGGGCGCAATCAGCTGGGCTTGAACAACTACGAAGACTTCATTCAGACCGACGCTGCCATCAACCCCGGCAACTCCGGCGGCGCGCTGGTGGACGCCAACGGCAACCTGACCGGCATCAACACCGCGATTTTCTCCAAGTCCGGCGGCTCCCAGGGCATCGGTTTCGCGATTCCGGTCAAACTGGCGATGGAGGTGATGAAGTCGATCATCGAACACGGACAGGTGATTCGCGGCTGGTTGGGCATTGAAGTGCAGCCATTGTCCCAGGAACTGGCGGAATCCTTTGGTCTGTCGGGACGTCCGGGTATCGTCGTCGCCGGGATTTTCCGCGACGGCCCGGCACAGAAGGCCGGTCTGCAATTGGGCGATGTGATCCTCTCCATCGATGGCGAACCGGCCGGCGATGGTCGCCGTTCGATGAACCAGGTCGCACGGATCAAGCCGACCGATAAGGTCACGGTGCTGGTGATGCGCAACGGCAAGGAACTCAAGCTCACGGCAGAAATCGGCCTGCGCCCACCACCCGCGCCGGTCAAGGAAAAAGAAGAGAACTGAACCTGGCCCGAGAATCTCGGGCTATTGGAAGACATTCTCATTAGACATGTTATATTGTTTCAATTACTGCAATTGGAACAACATAACATGTCGTCTCGAACAAAGGCTTCCCTCGTCGGATTCGCCTTCGGCCTGCTGGGAAATCCGCTCCTGGCCGAAGAGTCCCGAACCCTCGAACTGGACGCCATCAGCGTCACTTCCGATTACGAATCCCCCACCGGGCCGGTCCATGGCTATCGCGCCACCCGCTCTTCCAGCGCGACAAAGACCGACACGGCCATCCGCGACATCCCGCAATCGATCAGCGTGATCCCTGCCAGCGTGCTCAAGGATCTGGGCAGCACCAGCGTCGAACGCGCACTGGATTTTGCGGGTGGCGTTTCGAAGCAGAACAATTTTGGCGGCCTGACGCTTTACGAATACAGCGTGCGCGGCTTCACCACGTCGGAGTTTTACAAGGACGGCTTCAGCGCCAACCGCGGCTATCCGAGCACGCCGGACGTGGCCAACATCGAACGCATCGAGGTCCTCAAAGGGCCGGCGGCCAGCCTCTATGGGCGGGGCGATCCTGGTGGCACGGTGAACATTGTCACCAAGAAGCCACAGGCCGACGCCTTCGCTACGCTGCAAACCAGCGCCGGCAGTTGGGATCGCTACCGAACCGCGCTGGACGTCAACACGCCGTTGGACGAAAACGGCAATGTGTTGTCACGGGTCAATCTGGCCGTCGAGGACAACCACAGCTTCCGCGATCACGTCGACAGCCAGCGAGTGTTCGTGGCGCCCTCTTTCAGTTGGCAACTGAATCCCGATACCAGCCTGTTGGTGGAAAGCGAATTCGTCCGGCACAGCTCCACCTTCGACCGTGGCATCGTCGCGCCGAACAACACGTGGAGCGGCGTTTCCCGTTCGACCTTCCTCGGCGAGCCCAACGACGGTGACATCGACAACCACAACAATCTGCTACAGGCCGCGCTTGAACATCAGCTCAACGACACCTGGAAGCTGCGCCTGGCCAGTCATTACAAGGAGGGGAAACTCTGGGGGTTCGCCTCCGAGTCGCGCCCGCTGAATGCTGACGGCCACACCGTCAACCGTCGCTACCGCGAGCGTGACAACAACTGGCACGACAGCATCACCCAGCTCGAACTGCGCGGCCTGTTCGACCTCGGTGACTGGCAGCACGAACTGCTGATCGGCAGTGAGTATGAGAACTATCGCAAGAACGAGCGGGTCACGACCATCGCTGGCAGCCCCTATGCCATCGACATCTACAACCCGATCTACGGCCAGCCGAAACCCAACGGCACACGTTCCGGCACGGACTTCTTCGAACACGTCGAAAGCCGAGCGCTGAACCTGCAGGATCAGATCATCTTCACCGACAAGCTGCGGGGCATGCTTGGCGCGCGCTTCGAACAGTTCGAGCAGCGCATCGACGACCACTCCCGCAGCGCCACCAGCCGCCAGCGTCACGATGCCCTGACCCAACGGGCCGGCCTGCTCTATCAGCTGACACCTGAAGTGGGCCTGTTCGCCAATGCTTCCACTTCGTTCAAACCCAATAACGGTCTGGACGCCGCCGGCAAATCCTTCGACCCGGAAGAAGGTGTGGGCTATGAAATCGGCATCAAGAGCGAGCTGTTCGACCAGCGCTTGAGCAGCACCCTCGCCGCTTTCCATATCGAGAAGGAAAACGTTCTTGCCCTTGATCCAGGCACTGACACCAGCCGCGCCATGGGCAAGGCGCGCAGCCGCGGTTTCGATTGGCAAGTCGCCGGGCAAGTCACCGATGCGGTACGGGTGATCGGCGCCTTCGCCTACATCGACGCTGAAGTCACCCAGGGCGACAAAGTCATTCCCACGGGCAGCCGAATTCTCGGCGTGGCCAAGCGCAGCGGCAGCCTGTTGGGCGTTTACGAATTTCAGGACGGCCACTTGCGCGGTTCGGACGTCGGCGCAGCCTTCACTTATGTCGGCGACCGCTCGGGCGAAGCCGGTAGCGACTTCGAGCTGCCGGCCTACCACACCGTCGACCTGCTCGCCCATTACAAGGCCAGCGAAAACGTCACGGTGGGGCTGAACCTGAACAATGTTTTCGACGAGAAATACTTCGAGCGCTCGTACAGCAACTACTGGGTCAACCCCGGTGAGCCGCGCAATTTCACCGTCAGCCTGACACTCACTCTGTAAAAGGACGTCCCCATGCACCCTCTCAAACCCCTGGCGCTACTCGGCTTGCTGTTCGCCACTCAGGTCTCGGCCCATGGTCTTTGGACCGAACAACGCCGCGGTAACATCGAAGTGATCTACGGCCATGGCGCCGAGGACAATGCGTTCAAGGCCCAGAAAATCAGCGGCGCCTGGGCCTACGACGGCAATGGAAAAATGATTCCGGTCACGGTGCAGCGCCTGGCCGATCACGCACGCCTGCAACCGCTGAAACCACCCGCCGTCATCGCGGTGGCGCTGAACAACGGCATGTGGTCGCAAACCGCTGACAAAAAATGGATCAACGAGGGACGCAGCAAAGTGCCCGGCGCCATCGAATCCACGGAAACATTCAAGTACAGCCTGGCGATCTATCAGCCGGGGGCAAAGCTGCCGAAACTTGATCAGATCAAGTTGCTGATCCAGCCGGAGGTCGATCCGCTGACCGTTGGACCGGGCAACTCGCTGCCGGTCCGGGTGCTACTGGATGGCAAACCGGCGGCAGGCGTGAAGCTGGTTGGCGACTATCGGAACGCGCCGAACACCCTGACCACCGAAACCGACAAGGACGGTCGGGCGCAGGTGCTGGTACGTAATGAAGGGTTGAATGTGATTTCGGCGCAGGTCGAAGTGCCGGTGAAGGACAGCGCAGATGTGAATAGCCGAGGGTTGTTCAGTTCGCTGACGTTCCTGGGCGAGCCGCATCACGAGTAAAAGCCATTACAAAAAAACTGTGGGAGCGAGCCTGCTCGCGAAAGCGGTTTAACCGTCAACGATGATGTTGAAGGTTATGGCCTCTTCGCGAGCAGGCTCGCTCCCACAGGTCCTGTACTGGATTAAAGCTCGCCCAGGCCGTCGATCAGCGCCTGATTCTGCTCCGGCGTACCAATCGAGATCCGCAGGAACTGGGCAATCCGCTGCTGCTTGAAGTGCCGCACGATCACGCCCTGCTCGCGCAGCTTCGCCGCCAGTCCCGCTGCATCATGCTGCGGGTGCCGGGCAAAAATGAAGTTCGCCGCCGACGGCAGCACTTCAAAGCCCTTGGCCTGTAATTGCGCGACCACCCATTCACGGTGCTCGATCACCAGGCGACAGGTCTTGTCGAAATACTCACGGTCCTCGAAAGCCGCTGCCGCGCCGACATTCGCCATGCGATCCAAAGGATAGGAGTTGAAGCTGTTCTTGATCCGCTCCAGCGCCTCGATCAGGTCCGGATGCCCCACCGCCAGGCCGACACGCAGACCGGCCAGCGAACGGGACTTGGACAAGGTCTGTGTCACCAGCAGGTTTGGATAACGGTCGACCAGACTGATCGCCGTTTCCCCGCCGAAGTCGATGTAAGCCTCGTCCACCACGACCACCGAGTCCGGGCTGGCCTTGAGGATCTGTTCGACAGCGTCCAGCGCCAGGAGGCAACCGGTCGGTGCGTTCGGGTTGGGGAAGATGATCCCGCCGTTCGGTTTGGCGTAGTCCGCCGGGTTGATCTGGAATTGCTCATCCAGCGGCACCGCGTCGAACTGGATACCGTACAAACCGCAGTAAACCGGATAGAAGCTGTAGCTGATGTCCGGGAACAACAGCGGCTGATCGTGCTGCAGCAAGCCGTGGAAGATGTGCGCCAGCACTTCGTCGGAACCGTTGCCGAGGAACACCTGATTGGTCTGCACGCCGTAGTACCTGGCAACTGCGTTTTTCAGCACGTCACTGTTCGGGTCCGGGTACAGACGCAGGTTGTCATTCAGTTCGGTTTGCATCGCCGCCAACGCTTTCGGCGATGGACCGTACGGGTTTTCGTTGGTGTTGAGCTTCACCAGTTTCGCCAGTTTCGGCTGCTCGCCCGGTACGTAAGGCACCAGATTCTTGACGAACGGGCTCCAGAATTTACTCATGCTCAGTTCCCCTGCTTGTCGTCAATGATGCGGTACTCGGCGCTACGCGCATGAGCACTCAGCGATTCGCCACGGGCCAGCACCGAGGCGGTCTTGCCCAGCTCGGAAGCACCGGATTCGGAGCAGAAGATGATCGACGAACGCTTTTGGAAATCGTACACACCCAGCGGCGACGAGAACCGCGCCGTACCGGAAGTCGGCAATACGTGGTTGGGACCTGCGCAGTAGTCGCCCAGGGCTTCGGAGGTGTGGCGGCCCATGAAGATCGCGCCGGCGTGGCGGATCTGCGGCAACCAGGCCTGCGGATCGGCAACCGACAACTCAAGGTGCTCTGGCGCAATGCGGTTGGCCACTTCCATGGCCTGTTCCATGTCACGCACCTGAATCAGCGCACCACGGCCATTGATCGAGGTTTCGATGATCGCGGCGCGCTCCATGGTCGGCAGCAGTTTGGCAATGCTGGCGGCGACCTGGTCGAGGAATGCGGCATCCGGGCTGACCAGAATCGCCTGGGCGTCTTCGTCGTGTTCGGCCTGGGAGAACAGGTCCATGGCGATCCAGTCCGGATCGGTCTTGCCGTCGCATACCACGAGGATCTCCGACGGGCCTGCAATCATGTCGATACCGACCTGGCCAAACACATGACGCTTGGCGGTGGCGACATAGATATTGCCCGGCCCCACCACCTTGTCGACCTTCGGCACGCTTTCGGTACCGTAGGCCAATGCGGCGACCGCTTGCGCGCCACCGATGGTGAACACGCGGTCCACACCGGCGATGCAGGCAGCGGCCAGCACCAGTTCGTTGATTTCACCGCGCGGGGTCGGCACCACCATGACCACTTCGGTCACTCCGGCAACCTTGGCCGGAATCGCGTTCATCAGTACCGACGACGGGTACGACGCCTTGCCGCCCGGAACGTACAAGCCGGCGCGGTCCAGCGGCGTGACCTTCTGGCCCAGCACGGTGCCGTCGGCTTCGGTGTAGCTCCAGGAGTCCTGTTTCTGCTTTTCGTGATAGCTGCGCACGCGGGCCGCGGCTTTCTCCAGGGCCTCGCGCTGCTCCACGGTAATGCGCGTAAGCGCCAGTTCCAGGCGTTCGCGCGGCAGAATCAGGTCGGCCATGGTTTTCACGTCCAGGCCATCGAACTGGCGGGTGAAATCCACCAGCGCCGCATCGCCACGCTCGCGCACGGCTTTGATGATGTCCAGCACGCGCTGATTGACCGAGTCGTCAGACACACTTTCCCAGCTCAGCAGATGATCCAGATGATGTGCGAAATCCGGGTCAGCAGCATTGAGTCGGCGAATTGCAGTCGGTGCGGTCATAGCGAGAGCCTCATAGAATTGGCAAAAACTCAGGCGCCCTAACTTAGCAGTCGTTTCCGCTTGGGCACCTGAGAATTCTGGCTATGTGGCGGATAGACGGGCACGCCTTGCGGGCGCGCAGGTGAATCAGCCGCGGTGTCGAGACTCCACTGCTTTGCGCAGGGTGTCGATCAACGCCTGGATACGGGCGTGCTGCATTTTCATCGAAGCTTTATTGACGATCAGCCGGGAGCTGATGGCGGCAATGAAATCCTGTGGCTCCAGGCCGTTGGCCCGCAGCGTGTTGCCGGTGTCGACGACGTCGATGATCTTGTCGGCCAGACCGATCAGCGGTGCCAGTTCCATCGAGCCGTACAGCTTGATGATGTCGACCTGACGACCCTGTTCGGCGTAGTAGCGCTTGGCAACGTTGACGAACTTGGTGGCGATACGCAGGCGGCCCTTGGGTTCGATTGCGCCGACCTTGCCGGCGGTCATCAGTTTGCACTGGGCAATCTGCAGATCCAGCGGCTCGTACAGACCCTGGCCACCGTATTCCATCAGCACGTCTTTACCGGCGACGCCCAGGTCGGCGGCACCATGCTCGACATACGTCGGCACGTCGGTGGCACGCACGATCAGCAGGCGTACATCTTCCTGGGTCGTGGGGATGATCAGCTTGCGGCTCTTGTCCGGATTCTCGGTCGGCACAATGCCCGCTTCAGCCAGAAGCGGCAGGGTGTCGTCAAGGATGCGGCCCTTGGACAGTGCGATGGTCAACATGGGAAACGTCAGTCCTTATCAGGCTACTGATGCCCGGTCGCAAATGGCGCCGGACACACATCGAGGCTGTTGCCAGCTTCGACTTGAAACAAAACCGGCGGGCACATCCGTATGCCCATGAAACAGAAACTAGCCCGGAACGCGACGGATCTTGGCGCCCAGCATCTGCAGTTTCTCTTCGATGCACTCGTAACCACGGTCGATGTGGTAGATGCGGTCGATCAGGGTGTCGCCTTCGGCGATGAGCGCCGAGATCACCAGGCTGGCCGAGGCACGCAGGTCGGTGGCCATGACTGGCGCGCCCTTGAGCTTTTCGGTGCCGGTGACGATGGCGGTGTTGCCTTCGACCTGGATCTTGGCGCCCATGCGGTGCAGTTCGTAAACGTGCATGAAGCGGTTTTCGAAGATCGTCTCGATCACAGCGCCGGTGCCTTCGGCAATGGCGTTGAGGGAGATGAACTGCGCCTGCATGTCGGTCGGGAACGCCGGGTACGGAGCGGTTCGCACGTTGACGGCTTTAGGCCGCTTGCCGTGCATGTTCAGTTCGATCCAGTCGTCACCGCAGGTGATTTCTGCGCCCGACTCACGAAGTTTTTCCAGAACGGCTTCGAGGATGGTCGGATCGGTGTCCTTGACCTTCACACGACCGCCGGTCACGGCAGCGGCAACCAGGTAGGTGCCGGTTTCGATACGGTCAGGCATCACTTTGTAAGTGGTGGTGTGCAGACGCTCGACGCCATCGATGGTGATGGTGTCGGTGCCCGCGCCGGAAACCTTGGCGCCCATGGCGTTCAGGAAGTTCGCCAGGTCGACCACTTCAGGTTCGCGCGCGGCGTTTGCCAGTACGCTGCGACCCTTGGCCAGCGCAGCAGCCATCATGATGTTTTCGGTACCGGTCACACTGACGGTGTCGAAGAAGAAGTGCGCACCGCGCAGGCCGCCTTCAGGGGCCTTGGCCTTGATGTAGCCGCCTTCGACGTCGATGATCGCGCCCATGGCTTCCAGGCCGCGGATGTGCAGGTCAACCGGACGCGAACCGATGGCGCAACCGCCAGGCAACGCCACTTCGGCTTCACCGAAACGGGCAACCATCGGGCCCAGTACCAGGATCGACGCACGCATGGTTTTAACCAGTTCGTACGGAGCGATCAGGGTCTTGATGGTGCGTGGGTCGATTTCGACGGCCAGTTTCTCGTCGATCACCGGCTCGATCCCCATGCGACCGAACAGTTCGATCATGGTGGTGATGTCGTGCAGGTGCGGCAGGTTGGCAACGGTCACCGGACCATCGCACAGCAGCGTGGCAGCCAGGATCGGCAGGGCAGAGTTCTTTGCCCCGGAGATGCGGATTTCGCCGTCAAGACGAGCACCGCCAGTAATAATCAATTTATCCATAAGAATCTCGACGCCCTTGGGCTCAGGTGCGCTCGGCCCAGGCCGCGCTGCTGAAAAATTTCATAGTGACCGCATGGATGCTGCCATCGGTGATCCATGGGTTCAAATGGGCATAGATCTGCTGCTGACGCTTGACCGGGCTCAACGCCGCCAGTTCATCGCTAATCACGTTCAGCTGGAAATTGCAGCCTTCGCCTTCAACTTCCACCTTTGTATTAGGCAGCTTTCCTTCAAGGAAGCTCTTCACTTCTACGGCCTGCATGCTCAACCTCAATCGGCGCCCTGTGCGCGCGGGTCGGACATCATACAAAAAAGCCCCTCGCCTGCGAACCCCGCGAAGCAGGACTCTGACGGGGGGCTTCTTTATCGATGCGGGTTAGGAATGCGCCAACAGCTCGGTCAGTTCACTGACCTGAGCGATTTCGCGCATGTCTTCTGGCATCGCGCGGATGCTCAGCGACTTGCCGGTCGCCTGAGCATCGCGCATGAAACACAGCAACAAGGATAGACCGACGCTGCTGGACTTGGTCACCGCTGAACAATCGACCACCAGTGCCGCGGCCTTGCTCGCCTTGATCAACGCCTGCCCCTGCTCTCGCAAGCCTGGACCGGTGCGGTAATCCAGCACGCCGCTGAGCCGAAGCTCGCCGGCTTCGTCCATCAGGACTGCCGACTCACTCATTGGGTTTGTTTCTCGGTGGATTGTTCAGCGGTTTCCTTGGCCTTGGCGACTTCCCCGGCCCATCCGTTGATGGTCTTGTCCAAGTCATTGCCATTGCGCTGCATCGCATCGGCGAACTGATCGCGGAACAGCTTGCCGATGTTGATGCCGTTGATGATGACGTTACGCAGCTTCCACTCGCCACCGACCTTTTCAAGGGTGTAGGACACCGGATAGACCGCGCCATTGCTGCCTTTGACGGTCATGCCGACGCTGGTGCGCTCGCCCGACTCGTCCTTGGCAGGATCAACGGTGATGCCCTGGTTGTTGTATTCGAGCAAGGCATTGCCATAGAACTGAAACAGACCCTTTTTGAAGTTTTCTTCAAAGGTCTTCATTTGCTCAGGCGTGGCCTTGCGCGAGTATTTGACGGTCATGATGCTCTTGGAAATACCCTCGGCATCCACGACAGGCCCGACAATGCTGTTGAGCGCCGCATAAAAATCCTGCGGATCCTGCTTGTACTTTTCCCTGTTGGCTGCCAGATCGGCCAGCAAACGGTTGGTGGTGTCCTGTACCAGTTCGTGCGCGGAAGGCGCCGCCACGGCGTTAGCCATCAACGGCAAGGCCGCGAGTAATACCAACAGGCCACGTCGCAAGGTAGAGATCATTTAAACATTCCTCATTTGGCGTCTTTGCTAACGGTATTGAGAAGGAACTTGCCGATCAGGTCCTCGAGTACCAGCGACGACTGGGTATCGTGGATGGTCCCGCCATCCTTGAGCAGGGCTTCTTCCCCGCCCACGCTGATACCAATGTACTTCTCGCCCAGCAGGCCAGCGGTCAGGATAGATGCAGTGGAGTCGGCAGGCAGGTTATCTACGCGCTTTTCCAGTTGCATGGTCACTCGACCGGTGAAGCTGTCGCGGTCCAGATCGATTGCCGTGACCTTGCCGATGGTCACACCGGCCATGGTCACTTTAGCTCTGACAGTCAAACCGGCGATATTGTCGAAATACGCATAAAGTTTATAGGTTTCGGTGCTCGGGCTCGGGGACAGGCCGCTGACCCGCAGCGCCAGCAACAGCAAAGCCAGGATGCCAGCCAGCAAGAAAAGGCCGACACCGATTTCCAGGGTGCGGTTTTGCATCAGAAATCTCCAAACATCAAGGCGGTCAAAATAAAGTCCAGGCCGAGGATTGCCAGAGAGGCATACACCACGGTCTTGGTAGTGGCACGACTGATCCCCTCGGAAGTGGGTTCGCAGTCATAGCCTTGGAATACGGCAATCCAGGTCACGACGAAGGCAAACACCATGCTTTTGATGATGCCGTTGAGCACATCGTCAGCAAAGGTCACGCTGTTTTGCATGTTCGACCAGTAGGAGCCTTCATAAACGCCCAGCCAGTCGACGGCCACCCATGAACCGCCCCAGATGCCCACCACGCTGAAAATCATCGCCAGCACCGGCAGGGAAATGAAGCCGGCCCACAGGCGTGGGGCAATGATGTACTTGAGCGGGTCGACCCCGATCATTTCCAGGCTGGATAATTGTTCGGTGGACTTCATGTTGCCGATCTCGGCGGTCAGCGCCGAACCGGCACGCCCGGCAAACAGCAAGGCCGTCACCACCGGACCCAATTCGCGCAACAGGGTCAGCGCAACCATCTGCCCTACCGCCTGCTCCGAACCGTAGCTGGACAGGATATTGAAGCCCTGCAGCGCCAGCACCATACCGATGAAAATCCCGGAGACCACGATGATCACCAGCGACATCACGCCGACGGAATGAAGCTGCTTGACCAGCAGGCCGAAACCACCGCCGATGCCGCCACGGCCGAGCAATGCGTGAAACAGGAACAGGGTCGAGCGACCGAACACCGCAACGGTGTCGATTCCGGCCAGACCGAACCGACGTACGCGTTCTATTAATGAAATTCTGCGCATCAGCGGCGCTTCCCCAGGAGATCTGCGCGGTAATCCGGCGCTGGAAAGTGGTACGGAACCGGGCCATCGGGTTCGCCAGTCATGAACTGACGGATGCGCGGGTCGTCCGATTTCATCAGTTCATCAGGCGTGCCCTGCCCCAACACCTGCCCATCGCCCACCACATAGATGTAATCGGCAATGCTCGCGGTCTCGGCCAGGTCGTGGGAAACCACGATACTGGTGATCCCCAGCGCATCGTTGAGCAGGCGGATCAGGCGCACCAGCACCCCCATGGCGATAGGGTCCTGGCCGACGAAGGGCTCGTCATACATGAGAATCTGCGGATCAAGCGCAATCGCCCGCGCCAGCGCGACACGACGCTTCATGCCGCCGGACAGTTCGTCGGGCATCAGCTCGATGGCGCCACGCAAGCCAACGGCCTGCAATTTGAGCAGGACGATATCGCGGATCATCTCTTCCGGCAGCTGGGTATGAACGCGCAGCGGAAAGGCCACGTTCTCGAACACATCGAGATCGGTAAACAGCGCACCACTCTGAAACAGCACGCCCATGTGCTTGCGGGCATCGAACAGATCGCTGCGCGAGAGCTTCGGCAGGTTCTGACCGTTGACCCAGACTTCGCCCTTGGTAGGTCGCAACTGCGCGCCCATCAACCGCAACAGCGTAGTCTTGCCACACCCGGAAGGCCCCATGATGCCGGTGACCTTGCCGCGGGGAATACGGATATCGACGTTATTGAAAATGCTGCGCGCACCGCGCTTGAAGGTCAGTCCCTTCAGCTCGACCGCGTAGGCGTTATCGGCACTCATCTAAACTCCTTGCGATGCAGCCTCTCACTCGGACGCCTGGCTTCCTGACGAAAGCACATACTCCCGGGCGGGCCGAACTGGCGGCGAACTATATCACTGCAAGCGCCATGCGCCCAAGGTCATTGCCGGACCAAGTTCAGCAATATGACCAGCCAAAAGCTTCATTTAGAGGGATTAAGTAACAAGGAATGACAATGCGCGACGAACTTGCGTGAGGGTTTTGATCATAACCGCTATAATCGCCGCCTTTTCATCAGGCTAAACGATTTCCGACATGAGCCAATCCAGCGACCTGATTCAATCCGCCCAACGTACCATCCGCCTCGAAGTGGAAGCCGTACAAGGCTTGCTGCCGCACATCGACGCAGATTTCGTACGCGCTTGCGAAATGATTCTGGCCAGCAAAGGCCGCGTAGTCGTGGTCGGCATGGGCAAGTCCGGGCATATCGGCAGCAAGATCGCTGCAACCCTGGCCAGCACCGGCACCACGGCATTTTTCGTCCACCCGGCGGAAGCCAGCCACGGTGACATGGGCATGATCACCCGCGACGACATCATCCTCGCGCTGTCGAACTCCGGCTCCACCAATGAAATCATCACCCTGCTGCCACTGATAAAGCGCTTGGGCATCCAGCTGATCAGCGTGACAGGCAATCCCGATTCGCCGTTGGCCAAGGCCGCCGAGGTCAACCTCAATGTGCATGTCGAACATGAGGCCTGCCCGCTGAACCTGGCGCCCACCTCTTCGACCACCGCCGCGCTGGTCATGGGCGATGCCCTGGCCGTGGCCCTGCTGGAAGCCCGTGGGTTTACTGCCGAAGACTTCGCCTTTTCCCATCCCGGCGGTGCATTGGGCCGACGCCTGCTGCTGAAAGTGGAAAATGTCATGCACGCCGGGCAAGAGCTGCCACAGGTCCAGCGCGGCACCCTGCTCAAGGATGCGCTGATGGAAATGACCCGCAAGGGACTGGGCATGACCGTAATCCTTGAAGCCGACGGCAAATTGGCCGGGATCTTCACTGACGGTGATTTGCGCCGCACCCTGGATCGCACAATCGATATCCACAGCGTCACCATCGATCAGGTCATGACCGCCCACGGCAAGACCGCCCGCGCCGAAATGCTCGCCGCCGAGGCCCTGAAAATCATGGAAGACCATAAAATCAACGCGCTGGTGGTGGTCGATGGCGAAGACCGCCCGGTCGGTGCCTTGAACATGCACGACTTGCTGCGTGCGGGAGTAATGTAATGAGCACGGACCTGCTGAAGCGCGGCCAACAGATCAAACTGGCGGTATTCGATGTCGACGGCGTTCTCACCGACGGACGCCTGTACTTCCTCGAAGACGGCAGCGAATTCAAGACGTTCAACACCCTCGACGGCCAGGGCATCAAGATGCTGATGGCCGCCGGCGTGCAGACTGCCATCATCAGCGGCCGCAAGACCCCGGTGGTCGAGCGGCGAGCGAAGAACCTCGGCATTCCACACCTGTACCAGGGACGCGAAGACAAACTGGTGGTGCTTGACGAGCTTCTTGGCCAACTCAACCTAAGCTATGAACAGGTTGCCTACCTTGGTGACGACCTGCCTGATCTGCCGGTGATTCGTCGCGTAGGCTTGGGAATGGCAGTCGCCAATGCCGCCAGTTTCGTGCGCGAACACGCCCACGGCATCACCCAGGCCCGCGGCGGCGAAGGTGCCGCCCGCGAATTCTGCGAATTGATCCTGCGCGCCCAGGGCCGCCTCGATGCGGCCAATGCCGCGTACCTGTGAGCCAGACATGCTGAGCAAAAAGATTCGCAACATCCTGGTATTCGGTTGCATCGCGGCGATTTTCGCCGCGGTCGGCTACTGGAACATCAGCCCGGAACGTTTCCTCGACAAGCCTGTTGTGCAAGTCGACAACAGCGCAATCGACTATTACGCCATCAACGCCCACAGCGTGCAGTTCCTGCCGGACGGCAAACTGCAATACGAAATGACGTCGGACAAGGTCGAACACCTCAAAGCCACCGAAGTGACCTTGCTGACCAATCCCGACCTGAACATGTTCCGCGGCACCGAGTTCCCGTGGCACGTCCAGAGCGAAAAGGGTGAAGTCAATCCCGACGGCACACAGGTCGAGCTGATCGATTCGGTACGTATCACGCGTTTCGACGAGAAAAACCGCAGGACCCTGATCACCACCACTCGCATGACAGTGTTCCCGCAGAAGCAATATGCGCAGACCGAGCAACCCGTTAGAATCGACGGCGCTGGCGGCGTATCGACAGGCAACGGAATGAAAGCGTACTTGAAAGAAAGCAGGATACACCTGCTCTCGAACGTAAGAGGACAGTATGAGGCTCGTTAAAACCCTCCCTATTTTGCTCAGTCTGAGCGCAGCACTGGGAAGCGTGAGCGCCTGGGCCCTGCCGGATGATCAACAGCAGCCTATCCGCATTCAGGCCGACGACGCCCAGCTGGACGACAAGAACGGTATCGCCACCTACACGGGCGATGTGATCATCACCCAAGGCTCGATGAAGGTCACCGGCAACAAAGTGACCATGACCCGTGCACCTAACGGTGATATCGATGTGGTGACGTCCGTGGGCAACCTCGCCTACTTCGAACAAGTGCAAACCGCGGGCGATGCCAAGCCGGTTCAAGGCTGGGGCGTGACCATCCAGTATCACGCAACGCAAAACCGCGTCGTGCTGATCGATCGCGCCAAAGTCGTCGACAAGGACAACAACGTCACCCAGGGCGAAAAAATCGTCTACGACACCGTTAAAAAGCTGGCCAGCGCCGGTCGCGCCACAGGCAGCAAAGTCACCGAAGCGCGCCCACGCATCGACATGGTGATCCAGCCGAAAAAGAAAACCGACGAGCAAAAGGCCCAGTAATGGCAACTCTGAAAGCTCAGCACCTGGCCAAGAGCTACAAGAGCCGCCAGGTCGTGCGTGACGTCAGCCTGTCCATCGACAGCGGTCAGATCGTCGGCCTGCTTGGCCCCAACGGCGCCGGCAAGACCACCTGCTTCTACATGATCGTTGGCCTGGTACGGGCCGATCAGGGCCGCGTCCTGATCGACGACCTGGACGTCAGCCACCAGCCAATGCACGGTCGTGCGAAGGCCGGTATCGGTTATCTGCCGCAAGAAGCGTCGATCTTCCGCAAACTGTCGGTGGCCGACAACATCATGGCCATCCTCGAGACCCGCAAGGAACTCGACAAGGCCGATCGTCGCCAGGAGCTGGAAAGCCTGCTGCAGGAGTTCCACATCAGCCACATCCGCGACAACCTCGGCATGAGCCTGTCCGGTGGCGAACGCCGCCGCGTGGAAATCGCCCGCGCACTGGCCACCAACCCGAAATTCATCCTGCTCGACGAACCCTTCGCCGGCGTGGACCCGATTTCGGTGGGCGACATCAAACAGATCATCCACCACCTCAAGGCCAAGGGCATTGGCGTACTGATCACTGACCACAACGTCCGTGAAACCCTGGATATCTGCGAAACAGCCTACATCGTCAACGATGGCCAACTGATCGCCGAAGGCGACTCCGACACCATCCTGGCCAACGACCTGGTCAAGGAAGTGTACCTGGGCCATGAGTTCCGCCTGTAAGCACTGAAGTGCTGGCTAGTCGACCGAGCGCTTGTCTCGATAAAAATCAATACTTTTTTATTGTTACAGCGCTCTAGGCAAACACCGCAACTTCGGGCATATAATTTGCTTATGTTTGGCGCTCCGGCGCCCCTGTAGTGGATGGCGCATGTGCGCCGGCGAATAAGGTGTTAAGCCCCTGCCATGAAACCATCGCTAGTCTTGAGAATGGGCCAGCAGCTGACGATGACACCGCAGCTGCAACAGGCCATCCGCCTGCTCCAATTGTCGACCCTGGACCTGCAGCAGGAAATCCAGGAGGCCCTGGAGTCCAATCCGATGCTCGAGCGCCAGGAAGAAGGCGACGACTTCGACAACACCGACCCCTTGGCCGACA
The DNA here is from genome assembly GCF_054071155.1 of Pseudomonas sp. SDO5532_S415. Lineage (NCBI taxonomy): Bacteria > Pseudomonadati > Pseudomonadota > Gammaproteobacteria > Pseudomonadales > Pseudomonadaceae > Pseudomonas > Pseudomonas sp. SDO5532_S415. Next base: position 20,211 of record NZ_JBSVWS010000026.1, read on the forward strand.
ACGCCGAACAGAAGCCCAACACCGACATCCAGGAACCGTCCTACCAGGAAAGCGCGCCGACGGTTGATAACCTCGACGAAGGTGACTGGAACGAACGCATTCCCAACGAGCTTCCCGTCGATACGGCATGGGAAGACGTCTACCAGACCAGCGCCAGCAGCCTTCCCAGCAACGATGACGACGAGTGGGACTTCACCACCCGCACATCAGCCGGCGAAAGCCTGCAAAGCCACCTGCTCTGGCAATTGAACCTGGCCCCGATGTCCGACACCGACCGGCTGATTGCCGTGACCCTGATCGACTGCATCAACAATCAGGGCTATCTGGACGAAACGCTCGAGGAAATCCTCGAAGCCTTCGATCCGGAACTGGACATCGAACTGGACGAAATCGAAGCCGTCCTGCACCGCATCCAGCAATTCGAACCCGCCGGCATCGGCGCCCGTAACCTGGGTGAATGCCTGCTGCTGCAATTGCGCCAGCTGCCTGCCAAAACACCCTGGCTGGCCGAGGCCAAACGCCTGGTCACCGATTACATCGACTTGCTCGGCAGCCGTGACTACAGCCAGCTGATGCGCCGCATGAAACTCAAGGAAGACGAACTGCGCCAGGTCATCGAACTGGTCCAGAGCCTCAATCCGCGCCCTGGCTCGCAGATCGAGTCCACCGAAGCCGAATATGTGGTCCCGGACGTGATCGTGCGCAAGGACAACGAGCGCTGGCTGGTAGAGCTCAACCAGGAGTCGGTGCCACGGCTGCGGGTCAATGCCCAGTACGCCGGCTTCGTGCGCCGCGCCGATACCAGTGCCGACAACACCTTCATGCGCAATCAGCTGCAGGAAGCCCGCTGGTTCATCAAGAGCCTGCAAAGCCGCAACGAAACCCTGATGAAAGTAGCCACCCAGATCGTCGAGCATCAGCGCGGCTTCCTGGAGTATGGCGACGAGGCGATGAAGCCGTTGGTCCTGCATGACATCGCTGAAGCGGTCGGCATGCACGAGTCGACGATCTCACGGGTGACCACGCAGAAATTCATGCATACCCCCCGGGGCATCTATGAATTGAAATACTTTTTCTCCAGTCACGTCAGCACCTCCGAAGGCGGCGAATGCTCGTCCACGGCGATCCGCGCGATCATCAAAAAACTGGTTGCCGCGGAAAATCAGAAAAAGCCGTTGAGTGACAGCAAGATCGCTGGTTTACTGGAGGCACAAGGCATTCAGGTGGCTCGCCGCACCGTCGCCAAGTACCGCGAATCCCTCGGGATCGCGCCTTCGAGCGAACGCAAGCGGTTGATGTAGAGCCACGCCACAGCGTTCCAGTGGCAGATCATCTGATCTGCCGCTTTATGCACTGGCAACGAAGGAGAAGCTGTATGCAAGTCAACATCAGTGGACACCAACTGGAAGTGACCGAACCTCTTCGCACCTACATCGGCGAAAAACTCGAACGATTGGAGCGACATTTCGACAAGATCACCAACGTGCAGGTCACGATGACGGTCGAAAAGCTGAAGCAGAAAATCGAAGCCACGCTGCATATTCCCGGCAATGAAGTGGTCGCCAACGCGGAACATACCGATATGTACGCGGCGATCGACGCCTTGACCGACAAGCTGGATAAACAACTCAAAAAGCATAAGGAAAAGACCCAGAGCCTCCTCCAGGGCGCTACCGGTCGTTAACACTCCCAACCCATGATCCGACTTGAAAGCATCCTGACCCCCGGCCGTTCCCTGGTGAACGTGCCGGGCGGCAGCAAAAAGAAAGCCCTCGAGCAAATTGCCAACCTTATCCATCGCGAAGTGCCGGATCTGGAGATGCAAGATGTCTTCGAGGCTTTGATCGCCCGCGAAAAACTCGGCTCGACCGGTTTTGGCAACGGCATCGCCATTCCTCATTGCCGCCTCAAGGGTTGCAACGCGCCCATCAGTGCCTTGATGCACCTTGACGCCCCTATAGATTTCGACGCCATCGACGGCGCCCCGGTTGACCTGCTGTTTGTGCTACTGGTCCCGGAAGCCGCCACCGATGCGCACCTTGAGTTGTTGCGCCAGATTGCCAGCATGCTCGACCGCAAGGACGTGCGCGACAAACTGCGCAGCGCCCCGAGCAATCAAGCCTTGTATCAGGTTGTCCTGGACGAGCAAAACGGGCAGTAATCATGCGCTTGATCATCGTCAGCGGCCGCTCCGGCTCAGGTAAAAGTACCGCCCTCGATGTGCTCGAGGACAACGGCTACTACTGCATCGACAACCTGCCTGCCGGGTTGCTGCCGGAACTGGCCGAACGTGCGTTGATTCACACCGAGCTGTCACAGCCGCTGGTTGCCGTATCCATCGATGCGCGCAACCTGCCAAGCCATCTATCGCGGTTTCCCGAGTTGCTGGAAGAAGTACGCAGCCGTCACATCCAGTGCGATGTGCTGTATCTGGATGCCGACGAAGAAACCCTGCTCAAACGCTTTTCGGAAACCCGTCGTCGCCACCCGCTGAGCAGTGCCAATCGCTCGCTGGCCGAAGCGATCACCGACGAAACGAGCCTGCTCGGCCCCATTGCCGACCTGGCCGATCTCAAGGTCAATACCACCAACCTGAACCTGTATCAGCTGCGCGATACCATCAAGCTGCGCCTGCTGAACCAGCCGGAGCCCGGTACAGCGTTTCTGGTGGAGTCTTTCGGCTTCAAGCGCGGCATGCCGGTCGACGCCGACCTGGTGTTCGATGTGCGCTGCTTGCCCAATCCTTACTGGAAACCGGAGTTACGCGCGCAGTCCGGACTCGATCAGCCGGTTGCCGAGTACCTGGCGGCGCAGCCGGATGTCGAAGAGATGTTCCAGGACATCTCCACCTATCTGCTCAAATGGTTACCCCGCTTTGCTGCCAGCAACCGCGCGTACGTCACCATCGCCATCGGTTGCACCGGCGGGCATCACCGCTCTGTCTACCTGACCGAACGTCTGGGCAAGACCCTGCAGCAATCCCTGAAGAACGTCCAGGTCCGCCACCGCGACCTCAGCTAAAGGATTTACATCGCGATGCCTGCTCTGGAAATCGAAATCATCAATAAACTGGGTTTGCATGCCCGGGCGTCTGCAAAATTCGTTGGGGTTGCCGGTCAATTCAAGGAATGCACGATCAGGGTTGGACGCACACCAGAATCCACCGTCGACGGCAAAAGCATCATGGCCATGATGATGCTCGCCGCCGGCAAGGGCACCAAAATCCATCTGAGCACGGAAGGCGAACAGGAACAGGAAGCGATGGAAGCGCTGGTGGCCTTGATCAATAACTACTTCGACGAAGGCGAATAAACGCCCTTTATATCGAGCGGACCTTTGTGACGAGGGAGCTTGCTCCCGTGCGGCTGCGCAGCAGTCGTGAAATCACTGGATGCGGTGTATCTGAAAATTTGCGATGGCAGGCTTTAGGGCCGCTTCGCAGCCCAGCGCGAGCAAGCTCCCTCGCCACAATTCAGGCCAACGCGGTATCCATCACCATCATTAAACAGAACCCGACCAGCAACCCGAGACTGGCCAGCTTGTCGTGACCGTGTCGACGCGACTCGGGAATGACTTCATGGGTGACCACCAGCAACATGGCCCCGGCGGCCAATGCCAGGCCCAACGGCAACAGCAGCTCGGCCAGGCTCACCAGCCATGCGCACAACAGGGCAAACACCGGCTCGACCAGACCTGACGCGGCACCGATCAGGAATGCCTTGAACCGCGACATCCCTGCCCCGGCCAGAACCAGGGCAATCACCAATCCCTCCGGCACGTCCTGCAAGGCAATGCCCATCGCCAGACTGTCGGCATCAGGCATGCCGCCGCCTGCCGAGACACCGACAGCCATGCCTTCGGGAATGTTATGGGCAATGATCGCGAACACGAACAGCCAGATCCGAGGAGGAATCACTGGATGTTCCACGGTTCCGACGAGCATTTGCGGTGAGGCACCGGACACTTTGCGATCCACCAGAAACAGACCGAATGCGCCGAGCATGATGCCGAAACAGATCAGGCCGCTGGACGCCCACGGGGTCATGCCAAGATTCTCCGCCGCCGCAATGCCCGGTACGATCAGCGAAAACGCCGTCGCCGCCAGCATCACTCCGGCGCCAAACCCCAGTAATGTATCGCTGAGCGCCTGGGGCATGCGCCGGATCACCAACACCGGCACGGCCCCAAGCGCGGTGCCGAGGGCGCAGATCGCACCACCCTGCAACGCCCGCGACAACCGGGGCTCCAGGTCCAGCCATTCCAGCCCGTGCGCCACCAGCAAGCTCATGCCCGCCAGCAGTAACAGCGATCCAAACGCGTAACGAAACATTCGTCCACTTCCGATCGCCAGTGTTTCAGTGCCCATAGTCAGCCTTGGATGGTTTTTTAGAAGACTTGGACCAGCGCAGCCTGATAGCGAGCAGCGACTTCAGGCCAGTTGATCACGTTGTAGAACGCGCTGATGTATTCCGGACGACGGTTCTGATATTGCAGGTAATAGGCGTGCTCCCAGACATCCAGGCCGAGGATGGGTGTATTGCCGCCCATCAACGGACTGTCCTGGTTGCCACTGCTTTCCACCACCAACGTCTTTTGCGGCGTCACGCTTAGCCAGGCCCAACCACTGCCGAAGCGGGTCAACGCGGCTTTGGTGAAGGCGTCCTTGAAACTGTCGAGACCACCCAGTTGCTCATCGATGGCCTCGGCCAGTGCACCTTCAGGCTTGCCGCCACCATGGGGTGCCATGACTTCCCAGAATAGCGAGTGATTGGCATGACCACCGCCCTGATTGATCACTGCGGCGCGAAGTTTTTCCGGAAGTTGCTGCACGGCGGCCACCAGTTTTTCAACTGGCCACTCGGCAAACTCGGTGCCTTCGACAGCGGCATTCAGGTTGTTGATGTAGGTCTGGTGGTGCTTGGTGTAGTGAATCTCCATGGTCTGCGCATCGATATGCGGCTCCAGGGCATCGTAGGCATACGGCAAGGCGGGCAAGGTAAAAGCCATTTCAATGGACTCCATGATGATGAGACGCGGGCGAGGCGGTAACGATGTGCAGCAAACGATGGGTGCGCGGGTATTCGCCGTGTTCGCTGATGAAATTCAGCAGCTCGACATAGGTTTTGCTGCTCTGACGCAGCGCAGCCTCACGCAAGGCCGGTGACAGTCGCGGGTCCTGCATGGTCTGCAACAGCCGCTGGTGGATGGCGCACAGGTATTCGGCGCTCTCCTCCGGCTGATTCAGGCGCAAATGCAGGTCTGCCAGGTTGTGATGGGAAATCACGCAAGCCGCCACCGCTTCGTCGGCATCCGCCCAGCGCTCGAACAACACCTGGGCCAGGGCCAATGCCTGCAAGTATGCCTCGCGAGCATCGACCAGCTCGCCCTGCATGAAAAAGCGATTGGCTCTTTCGATCGTGCGTTTCCAGTGCTCCATGGTGAACCTCCAAAGCGGTGGTGGGGTTTACACGCCGCCTGCGGTGAGTTTTTCCGGGTTGAGCAACTCTTCCAGCTGACTGCGTGACAGCTCGGTGTGCTCCAGTGCGACATCGATCACCGGCCGGCCTTGTTGATAGGCCTTCTTGGCGATTTCGGCGGCTTTCTGGTAGCCGATGATCGGGTTGAGGGCAGTCACCAGAATCGGGTTGCGAGACAGCGCTTCCTTGAGTCGGGACTCGTTCACCTTGAAGCTGGCGATGGCTTTTTCACCGAGCAAACGGCTGGCGTTGGCGAGCAGCTCGATGCTGCTCAGCAGGTTCTGGGCAACAATCGGCAACATCACGTTCAGTTCGAAGTTGCCCGACTGACCGGCGATGGTGATGACCGCGTCGTTGCCGATCACTTGAGCTGCAACCATGGCGGTGGCTTCCGGAATCACCGGGTTGACCTTGCCAGGCATGATCGAAGAACCCGGCTGCAAGGCTTCGAGTTCGATTTCGCCCAGACCGGCCAAGGGCCCGGAGTTCATCCAGCGCAGATCGTTGGCGATTTTCATCAGCGATACGGCGGTTGCCTTGAGCTGCCCGGAGACGGCAACGGCAGTGTCCTGGGAGCCGATCAACGCAAACAGATCGATACCCGGGGTGAATGTCACCTTGGTCAATTGGCTCAGTTGCCGGCTGAATCGCGCGGCGAATTCGGGATGCGCATTGATGCCGGTACCCACGGCCGTACCACCCTGGGCCAGGGATTGCAGGCTTGGCTGTAAATCCTGCAAATGACCGATGTTGGCCTTGAGCTGTTGCGCCCAGCCATTGAGCACCTGGCTCATGCGCACCGGCATCGCGTCCATCAGGTGGGTGCGACCGGTTTTGACATGGTGATGAACCTGCTCGGCCTTGTGCTCGATCACCTGCACCAGCCCGGTCAGGGCTGGCAGCAACTGTTCGTGCAAGGCCAGCGCCGCACTGACGTGAATGGTGGTGGGGATGATGTCGTTGCTGCTTTGCCCGCAGTTGACGTGATCGTTAGGGTTTACCGGCTCGCCGAGCAGGCGGCTGGCCAAGGTGGCGATCACTTCGTTGGCGTTCATGTTGGAGCTGGTGCCGGAACCGGTCTGGAAGATATCCACCGGGAAGTGCTGCATGAAATCGCCTTCCAGCAGACCCTGCGCCGCATCGACAATGGCTTTGCCTTGGGATTCGCTGATCTGCTTGAGCTCGATGTTGGCCCGGGCGGCCGCCGCCTTGGCCAGGATCAGCGCGCGAATGAACTGTACCGGCATCGGCTTGCCGCTGATCGGGAAGTTATCCACCGCACGTTGGGTCTGTGCGCCGTAGAGGGCGTCTTCCGGGACCTGCAGCTCGCCCATGCTGTCGCGCTCAATACGTGTCTTGGTCATCTGTAGATCCTTGCACCAGTTCAATTAAGGGAATCGAGGGTTGCAACTCGCAGGTCGCCAGTTGCCAGGTGTAGCTCTGCCAGCGCTTGAGGCGGCATTTGCATAGAGACAGGCGTTCCAGCTCACGCAGCGGACGCCAGGCCTGGTCCAGGCAGTAAGTGCGCCAGTGCCAGGGCAGCGCGACATCGGCGGCGGTGTCGAGCAACAGACGCAAAGAGGTTTCAGCGACGGTCCAGGGTGAGGTCGCCGTGCAACAGGCCAGATACCGGCCCTCGGCCAGGTAATGATCGATCAGGCGAGGTTCGTCAGGATCCATCGCGCAACGGATCTGGCGGCTCATCCAGCGCCAGCTTTCGAGGTAAGGCTGCTCGTGCAAGGCAGAACTCATGATCTGGGCTCATTCGGTAATGAGATTTATTATTAGATGATAATGAGAACCAAAACAACCCCGACTGTGTACGCAAGATACCTTGTGGGAGCGAGCCTGCTCGCGACTGCGGAGTGTCAGCCAACATAAATCGTTGAATGATCGGCCGCCTTCGCGAGCAGGCTCGCTCCCACAAGGGAATTGTGCGAAGCCCAACAAAAAGGCGCGCCACCCGATGGGTGGCGCGCCTTTTTTTATGCAGCGAGGAAGGTCAGCTACCGGCGACCGTCATCCGCTCGATCAGCACCGACCCCGTACGAATGTTGCTGCGCAGTTCCAGGTCGTTACCCACGGCAAGGATCTGCTTGAACATATCGCGCATATTGCCGGCGATGGTCACTTCCTGGACCGCGAACTGGATTTCACCGTTCTCGACCCAGTAACCCGCCGCGCCACGGGAATAATCGCCGGTGACCATGTTCAGGCCCTGGCCCATCAGCTCGGTCACCAACAGCCCGCGGCCCATGCGTCGCAGCAGGGCAGCCTGGTCTTCATCACCATGGGTGACGAACAGGTTATGCACGCCGCCGGCATTTGCGGTACTCGGCATGCCGAGTTTGCGACCGGAGTAGGTGCCCAAGACGTAAGACACCAACTCGCCTTTTTCGACGAACGGCTTGGCGTAGGTTGCCAGGCCATCACCATCGAACGCCGCACTCCCCAGGGCACGCATCAGGTGCGGGCGTTCATCAATGGTCAGCCACTCCGGAAACAGCTTTTGCCCAAGGGTGCCTTCAAGGAACGAGGATTTTCGGTACAGGCTGCCACCGGAAATCGCCGACAGGAAACTGCCGAACAGACCACCGGCCAGCTCGGCGGAAAACAGCACCGGTACTTCGCAGGTGGGTACCGGACGCGCGCCCAGGCGACTTGCCGCCCGTTGCGCGGCACGCTGGCCGATGCTCACCGGATCGGCCAGCAAATTGCCCTGACGGTTCACGTCGTACCAGTAATCACGCTGCATCTGGCCATCGGCCTCGGCGATCATCACGCAGCTCAGGCTGTGCCGGGTCGATGCATAACCGCCGATAAACCCGTGGCTGTTGCCGTACACACGGCAGCCCTGATGCGTGCTCAGGGTGGTGCCGTCAGCGTTCTTGATCCGCGCGTCGGCATCGAATGCCGCGGCTTCGCAGAGCAAGGCTTTTTCGATGGCCTGCTCCGGGGTGATGTCCCATTCGTGGAAAAGATCGAAATCCTGCAGGTCCCTGGCCATCAATGCGGCATCCGCCAGGCCCGAGGCTTCGTCTTCAGAGGTGTGTTTGGCGATGGCCAGTGCCGCCGCGACGGTTTCACGAATCGCCTCGGGACCACTGGCCGAAGTGCTGGCCGAGCCCTTGCGCTGGCCGACGTACAAGGTGATGCCGAAGCCCTGATCGCGGTTGAATTCGACGGTTTCGACTTCACGCTGGCGTACCGAGGTCGACAGGCCCTGCTCCAGGGATACCGCCACCTCACAGGCACTGGCGCCTTGGCGCTTGGCTTCAGCGATGATCTGCTCGACTTGTTCTTGCAGTGCCGGCAATGCTTGTGGGCCGACGCTTTCAACTGCACTCATGCTGTTCTCCACTCAAATTCTGCTTTCGGTGACGGTCATCGAGCGACCGGGCCGGACAAGCGGCCCCCGACTGGTTATCATGGCGGCGTTTCTTTGCGGACGGCCACCATGGTTGATTCTTACGACGACTCCCTCGATACGGGAGAAAAAAGCAAATCCCAGGTCAAACGCGAGCTGCATGCTCTGGTTGACCTCGGCGAGCGCCTCACAACACTCAAGCCTGACTTGCTGGCAAAACTGCCCTTGACCGACGCCTTGCGCCGGGCCCTGGCCGATGCGCCCAAGCACACCGCGAACATCGCGCGTAAACGGCACCTTCAGTTCATCGGCAAACTGATGCGCGATCAGGACACTGACGCCATTCTGGTTTTGCTCGATCAACTCGATGCCTCCACTCGCCAGTACAACGAGCGCTTCCATAACCTGGAGCGCTGGCGTGATCGCCTGATAGCCGGTGACGATGCCGTTCTGGAAAAATTCGTCGTCGACTACCCTGACGCCGATCGCCAGCAACTGCGTTCCCTGATCCGTCAGGCACAGCACGAGGTTGCACAAAACAAGCCTCCTGCTTCCAGCCGTAAAATCTTCAAGTACATCCGTGAGCTGGACGAGACTCAACGCGGCCTGCGTTGAATCCCGGACCGGGTGAGTCGCCGCGCGACTCACCCGCAGCTCCATCCTTACGAGCCCGTGCCCCCCACGGTAATCGCATCAATCTTCAGCGTTGGCTGGCCGACACCCACCGGCACCGACTGACCATCCTTGCCGCACGTCCCCACGCCGCTGTCCAGCGCCAGATCGTTGCCGACCATCGACACTTTGCTCATGGCTTCCGGGCCGTTGCCGATCAAGGTCGCACCTTTGACCGGGGCGGTGATCTTGCCATCCTCGATCAGGTACGCCTCGCTGGTGGAGAACACGAACTTGCCGCTGGTGATATCGACCTGACCACCGCCGAGGTTCGCGCAGTAGATGCCCCTCTTCACCGAAGCGATGATTTCCGCTGGGTCGCTTTCGCCGGCCAGCATGTAGGTGTTGGTCATGCGTGGCATCGGCAGATGCGCATAGGATTCGCGACGTCCGTTACCGGTGCGGGCCACACCCATCAGCCGTGCGTTGAGCTTGTCCTGCATATACCCCTTGAGCACGCCGTTTTCGATCAGCGTGGTGCACTCGGTCGGGGTGCCTTCATCGTCAACGCTCAATGAGCCACGACGCCCGGACAAGGTGCCGTCGTCGACGATGGTGCAAAGTTTGGAGGCAACCCTCTCGCCCATGCGCCCGCTATAAGCCGAGCTGCCCTTTCGGTTGAAATCGCCTTCCAGGCCGTGGCCGACCGCTTCGTGCAACAGCACGCCCGACCAACCGGAACCGAGCACCACCGGCAAGGTACCGGCCGGCGCAGGAATGGCTTCCAGATTGACCAGCGCCTGACGCAACGCTTCACGGGCATAGCTCATGGCGCGGTCTTCGGCGAGGAAGTAACGGTAATCGGTACGACCGCCACCGCCATGGCCACCGCGCTCGCGACGGCCATTTTGCTCGACGATCACGCTGACGTTGAAGCGCACCAGTGGCCGCACATCCGCCGCCAGACCACCATCGGTAGACGCCACCAGAATCCGTTCCCAGACACCGGCCATGCTCACGGTGACTTGCTGGATACGCGGATCGAGCGCGCGAGTGGCGGCATCAATGCGCTTGAGCAGATCGACTTTCTCCGCGCGGCTCAGCACTTCCAGGGGATTGTCCGGCGCGTACAACTGCGCGACATCCTGGGTGGTGAATGCTTGCACCGTGCCGTTCTGCCCGGCCCGGGAAATCGAACGGGCGGCACGGGCCGCCGCGCCCAGAGCTTCGAGGGTGATCGCGTTGCTGTAGGCGAAACCGGTTTTTTCACCCGATTGAGCCCGCACGCCCACGCCCTGGTCAAGATTGAAGCTGCCTTCCTTGACGATGCCGTCTTCCAGCGCCCAGGACTCGGAAATCTGCCCCTGGAAATACAGGTCGGCGGCATCGATACCCGGCCCGGCCAGATCCCCGAGCACACCTTGCAGGCTTTCGATCGTTACGCCACCGGGCGCCAGGAGGTGTTCACTGACTGAGGACAACAACTCGCTCATATGCTTTACGCCTTAAATTCGTCGTTCTGATGCAGGTCGCTGGGCGCCCTGCGAGAAAAAGCGCCGGTGACTGGACACCGGCATCCGCGCCCGGATGGACGCCTGTTCGCTGCTGTCGCGTTCGGCCAGCAGTACGGCCTCGCCTTGATCCTGTTGCGCCAGCACTCGACCCCATGGATCGACAATGGCCGCATGCCCCCAGGTTTCCCGCGGCCCCGGATGCGTCCCACCCTGGGCAGCCGCGAGCACGTAACACTGGGTTTCGATGGCCCTTGCGCGAATCAGCACGTCCCAGTGCGCGGCGCCAGTCACGGCGGTAAAGGCCGACGGCGCGGTAATCAATTCCGCGCCGGCAGCACGCAATTCGCTGTAGAGCTCCGGGAAGCGCAAGTCATAACAAACCGTCAGGCCGACTCGCCCCACCGGCGTGTCCGCGACCACGACCCCACTGCCATAAGCATAGTCATCGGATTCGCGATAACGGCCGCGATTGTCGGCCACATCCACGTCGAACAGGTGCAGTTTGTCGTAGCGCGCCACCGTTTCGCCTTGATCATTCACCAGCAACGAACAGGCGTGCACTTTGGCCGTCGGTTGATCCACCGGCGGTAACGGCAAAGTGCCAGCCACTATCCATAACTTGAGGTCACGTGCGGTCTGCTTCAACCAGGGCAGGATCGGGCCTTCGCCCAATGCCTCGGCGCGACCGATGTCGGCGATATCACGGCGGCCCATGGCGGCGAAGTTTTCCGGCAGCACGGCCAGCACGGCACCCGCCGCCGCTGCCTGTTCAAGCAGGCGACGCGCCTGAACCAGGTTGCCCGGCACATCGCTCTGGCTGACCATTTGAATCACCGCTACAGACATGGGCTTTTCCTTACTGATATCAACACAGACTCTGTAGGAGCGAGCTCGCTCGCGATGAATCTGAACGTGACGTGTTTTTTCAGACAGCCTGCGTCATCGTTCACGTCCATCGCGAGCAAGCTCGCTCCTACAAGGGGGGCGAGCCATTCTCGCCATGCTACTCCATAGGTCCGAAGGATGGCGTTTCAAAAAGGCTTGTCGTAGGTGATTTTCGGATCTTTCCACGGCCCTTTGACGGTGTATTTCACACTGGCGAAACGGGCGACGCGATCGCCGATCAACTTGTCGATCAGAAATAGCGCCCCGCCAATGGCAGGTGCACCGACAATCAAGGCGGCAATCGGCAAGTTGTTGGTCACCGGCAAGGTCACCAGCAATTTGGCATCGATCTGATCACCGACCAGATTCAGGGTACCGTTGAGTTCAACATTGCTCGACGGCCCCGTCATCTGGATCGGCTCACGGGTCACGTACACGCCGTTGGTCGCCACCAGCAGCCCCTTGACCCGGTCATAGCTCAGGCCTTTGCCGAACAGGTCGGAGAAGTCCAGGCGCAAACGCCGGCCAATGGAGTTGAAGTTGAGCAAGCCAAACACCCGCAACGCCTGGGCACCGCCCTCGACTTCAACAAACTGACCCTCCTTCATCGAAGCATCGAGGGTGCCGGAAAAACGCTTGGACGCCAGCCAGGCCGGTGAGCCGGGCCAACGGCCATCCACATCCATATGGAACTCCTGACTGGTGACACTTGGCGCAAAGCCCCAGCCCTTGAGCACGTCCGCGAGGTTCTTGCCGCTGATCCGTCCCTTGTACCAGCTTGTGCTGGCGCCGGGCACACCTTCCCAGCCGCCGCTGCCCTGCAACAGAATGCCTTTGAGGCCCATGTCCAGTGAGTTCAGAGCAATGCCCTTGGCCGTCGGGCGCACTTTCAGCGACCAGGCACCCACCAGGTCATTGCCCTGGTACAGCTGATTGATGGTGATATCCATCGCCGGGATCTTGGTCGGGTCCACCGAGGCCAGCGGGTCCGGCGAGTTCTCATCGGCCAGCACCGTCGGGTCCGGTGCCGGCAGACGCACGGTTTGCAGATTGATCACCATCGGTGCGGCTTTCGCATCAGGGAAGCTGGCGTTGCCCTTGACCTGCTGACTGTCGAGCTGCAGGGCCCAGGCGGTCGGTTTACGCGCCAACTGCACTGACGCCTGATCCAATGTCGTGCCGAAGGCGCTAAGCTTGCCGACCTTGATATCCGCGCCACTGAGCAACTGCTTGGCGCTGCCACCGGGGTCACTCCCGGCATACTTGCTCACCAGATCCTGCCACGGCCCGACGTCCAGTTCCGACAGCACGCCGCGCACACGCAGGCCCTTGGCACCGGGCAACACCGCATCGCCGTTGCCCAGGAACAACTCACCACGACCGTTGGCAATGTTGCCGGTCGGTGCGGCAAAGGTGAAGTTCGCCAGTTCGCCGTAGTTCACCCAATAGCGTCGCTCCGCGCCTTGCAGCGTCATGCGGAACGTCGTGTCACGCCCCGCATCCGCCGCCAGGCCGAACGGCGCTGGCAAGTCCAGGGTTACGCCCTTGAGACTGGAATTGACCATCAACTGGCTATCAGCGCCATCGAGGGTCAGTTGCAATTGGTAGGGGATCACGCCGCTGACCGGCAATGGCTGGGTAACGCTCAGCCAGTCCGTGAGCTTTTTGACTTCGACCTGCCCCGAAGCGGTGACCCGGGTGTTGAGCTTGCCTTCGCGACCATCGGCGAAAATCTGCGCGCTTACCGGTTTGTCGAACGCTCGGGCGGTGATGTTTTGCCCGCTCAGTCCTTTGGCGCTGTCGAAGCGGAAATCGCCCTTGAGCTGCGTCAGCTCCAGTGACGGTTCGGCCAGTTTCAGGCGGGCCTTGGCCGTCTTGAAGTCGACCAGGATTTTCGGTTGCTCGCCCTTGGCCAAAGGAATATCAAGCTTGAGCTTGCCTTGCAGGTCACCCTCGCCTTCCCAACCGGCAAAGGTCTCGGCAGCGCCGATCGGCGCTGTTTGAAGAATTTTCAGACCGTCGCCCAAACCTCCGGCAAACGCCCCGTCGAGAAGCAGGTGGGAGCTTTGCCCGTCCGGCACATGGGGGATATTGACGTAAATGTCGCGGACCTGGGTATCGAGCAATTGCCCCTTGCTGGCCAGGATCCGCACGCCGCTGTCTTCAACGAACACATCGCCCGTCACCTTGCTGACATGGGGCCAGCCCGGCTGGAAGGCCAATTCGGCATCGTGCACCTTGAAAAACAGACTGATACTGCGCGCTGTCTCGGCTGCGCCGTGGTTCAACGACCCCTGGTACTGGAAGAAGCCCTGATCCACCGCACCTTTGAGAATCGCCGTACGCAACCATTCGTCCAGCGCCGGGCTGAGCACCGCCGGCAGGTATTTGGCGGTGTAACGACCGTCACCCTCCACCAGACCGACCCGCAGGTCCATGTAGTCTTCCTGGGTGTGGTCGAAATGCAGGCGGATCAGGAAATCGCCGGCAATCTTGCCCTCTTCGCCCAGCACCTTCAGGTACGGCGCGATCAGGGTGAAGCCTTCTTTGTCGAGCTTCCAGGTCAGGCGGGCATTGGCCTGAATGTACTGCCATGGCTTGGCGAAAATCGGGTCCAGGTGCAGCATGAAATCCTTGCTGTCCATGCGCAACTCGCCCTGCCCAAGGTCACCGCTGATGCTGCCCGTGACGTTTCGCGCCGCTGGCGCGCCGTGATAGGCGTCGAAACCGACCCGGTCGAGGTTGGCGGCAAAGCTGAATTTGCTGGCATCAGTGGCATTGGGCCGCACATCGATCAGGACATTGCGCAGCCCGCCGGTGACCTTGAGTCGCTCAATCACCGTGGCAAGGCCTTCTGGCAGTGGCGCCAGGGCATTGAGCAGCGGCGTGAGCGGGGTCAGTTCGAGGCGGTCGGCCTGCAAATGCCAGAGCGCCTCCGAATTGTCAGTGGCTTTGGTTTGCTTGAACTGCAGACGCGATTCCCAGCGGGTTTCGCCGAGGTTCATCGCCAGGGAATCCACCGTCACCAGCATGCCTTCGGCGTTGCGCTGGAAATAGCCATTGAGCGCCAGATTGTTGATCTGCACCGGTTTGCGTTCGGCATAGGCACCCTTGAGTTGCGGTGCATTCAAACGCACCGCAGCGCTTTGCAGCTCGCCCTTGCCCCAGGTCGCCCACAGCTCGCCGCCGGCCTTGATCTCGGAAAAATTCCATTGCTGGCTGATGCTCTCGGGCAGCCATTTCGACCAGTCGCTTTGCGGCAGGCTCAGGTAAACCTGGGCTTCAGCCTCCTTCCACTGGCTGGCGCGTATGCGCGTGCGCAGGCTCATGGCCAGCGGTTGCCCGTCAGGCAGCGTCAGGCGCGCATCGAGTCGCTGACGCGTGACACCGGTTTTCAGATTCAGGCCGACGTAGGTCAGCGTCAGTGGCGACGCTCCCCACGGCTGCAAGGTGATCTGGCTGTCGAGAACCGACAACTGCTGGAGCATCTGCATGCGATTGAGCAACTGCTGCGGGTCAAGGGGCTGATCGTCCTTGACCGGCAAGCCTTCCAGCGCCCACTGGCCATCATCGCCTTGCTTGAGGCTGATCTTCAGGCCGTTGAGTTCCAGATGGGCGATGCGCACTTCGCGCGCCATTACACTGCCCCAAAGATCCGGCACTACCCGCACATGCTCCAGGTGCAGGGCGTTGGCGCCCTCGCCCACTGTGACATCGTGAACCGACAAAATAGGCGCGAAGCCGCTCCAGCTGCCTTTCAACTCGCCGATTTGCAGTGGCATGCCCAAGGCCTCACTGGCCCTGGTTTCGATTTCGACACGGTATTCGGCCACCAGCGGCGCCAATTCCCGGCCAAGGCTGACGTACAACGCCATCAATACCAAAACCAACGCGCACAGGCCCAGACCCCAGCGGGTCAGTGCGGCCAAAATGCGTGTCAGACGCTCCATGTCAGTTGGCTCCCATGGCAAAAGTTCTGCGAAAAGCTGAGGCCAGCCGTTGAGAAAAAATCAGGACGTAGCGATTCAGAGCAGCACCACGTCGTATTGTTCCTGGGAATACATGGTTTCCACCTGGAACCGAATGGTGCGTCCGATGAACCCTTCAAGCTCGGCGACGTTGCCCGACTCTTCATCGAGCAGGCGATCGACAACTTTCTGGTTCGCCAATACACGATAGCCTTCCGCCTGATAGGCGCGAGCCTCGCGGAGGATTTCGCGGAAGATTTCGTAGCAAACGGTTTCCGGGGTCTTCAACTTGCCGCGGCCCTGGCAACTGGTGCACGGTTCGCACAACACTTGCTCAAGGCTTTCGCGGGTGCGCTTGCGCGTCATCTGTACCAGGCCCAACTCGGTGATACCGATAATGTTGGTCTTGGCGTGATCGCGCTCCAACTGCTTCTCCAGCGTGCGCAGCACCTGGCGCTGGTGTTCTTCATCTTCCATGTCGATGAAGTCGATGATGATGATCCCGCCCAGGTTGCGCAGTCGCAGTTGGCGAGCGATGGCGGTCGCGGCTTCGAGGTTGGTCTTGAAGATGGTTTCTTCGAGGTTGCGATGACCGACGAACGCCCCGGTGTTGACGTCGATGGTGCTCATGGCTTCCGCCGGATCCACCACCAGGTAACCACCGGACTTGAGCGGGACTTTACGTTCCAGGGCTTTCTGGATTTCGTCCTCGACGCCGTACAGGTCGAAAATCGGCCGCTCGCCGGGGTAGTGCTCCAGACGATCGGCGATCTCCGGCATCAGTTCGGCGACGAATTGCGTGGTTTTCTGGAAGGTTTCCCGTGAGTCGATGCGAATCTTCTCGATTTTCGGGCTCACCAGATCACGCAGGGTGCGCAGGGCCAGGCCGAGATCCTCATAGATCACGCTTGGCGCGCTGATGGTCAAGATCTGGGCATTGATCTGATCCCAGAGCCTGCGCAGGTAGCGGATGTCCATGAGGATTTCGTCGGCGCCGGCGCCTTCGGCCGCCGTACGCAGGATAAAACCACCGGCTTCCTTGATGCCTTCCTTGGCGACGCAATCGCTGACCACTTGCTTGAGGCGTTCGCGCTCGGCTTCGTCTTCGATCTTCAGCGAAATGCCGACATGTGCGGTGCGCGGCATGTACACCAGATAGCGCGACGGGATCGACAACTGGGTAGTCAACCGCGCCCCTTTGGAGCCGATCGGGTCCTTGGTGACTTGCACCACCAGGCTCTGGCCTTCATGTACCAGGGCGCTGATGCTCTCCACCGCCGGACCTTCGCGCAGGGAAATTTCCGAGGCATGAATGAACGCGGCACGATCCAGGCCGATATCGACAAATGCCGCCTGCATGCCCGGCAATACCCGCACGACTTTGCCTTTATAGATGTTGCCGACGATCCCGCGCTTTTGCGTGCGCTCGACATGGACCTCTTGCAGGACACCGTTTTCGACCACCGCCACGCGTGATTCCATCGGCGTGATGTTGATCAGAATCTCTTCACTCATGGCAGGATCTCGTTCAGGCATGTTCACGATAATGGCCGCATCTGGTCAGTACGACGCTTAACGCGCGTTATGGGTTTGCCAACAGGGTATGCCGAAATGGCCGAGCAGTTCCGCGGTTTCGCACAGCGGCAGTCCAACCACCGCCGAATAACTTCCATCAAGCCCGGCGACAAACACCGCACCCAATCCTTGAATTCCATAACCACCTGCCTTGTCCCGCGGCTCGCCGCTGGCCCAGTAGGCCACCGCCTCGTCGCTGTCGATGGGGCGAAAACGCACCACACTGCGCACCACCCGCGACTCGCAACGCTCACCGTCGAGCAGTGCAATCGCCGTCAGGACTTCATGTTCTTTGCCGGACAACATATTCAGCATGGCGCAAGCGTCAGCTTCATCAACCGGTTTGCCGAGAATTTTGCCGTCGAGCACCACAGCGGTATCGGCGCCCAGCACGCAGAACGGCGCATCGGACACCACCGAATCGCGCCCGGCCGCAGCCTTGCCGCGCGCAAGACGCTCGACATAGGCCGAAGGCGATTCATGAGTCAGAGGGGTTTCATCGATGTCCGCACTGATGGCGGTGAAAGGCACGCCGATCTGCGTGAGCAGTTCACGCCGACGCGGCGAGCCAGAGGCGAGGTACAGCCGTTTCATCAAGACATCTCCCTGTCAAATTGGAGGCAAATGCCTGACCGAATTAATTGATTTTGTAGCGTCGACGCAAACCGCGCAAAGCGAAGCTGATCCATGGCCAGAGCAATGCGCTGACCAGCGCCGGCAATACCAGCGCCAGCGTTGGCTGACGGTTGCCGGTCAGCGCGCTGAGCCATAGCTGAACAAGCTGCGCGAGGCCGAAGATCACCAGGATCACCAGGCTCTGCTGCCACATCGGGAACATCCGCAGACGTTGTTGCAGTGCCAGCACCAGGTAGGTGATGAGGGTCAGGATCAAAGCGTTCTGGCCCAGCAGCGTGCCATACAGCACGTCTTCAGCCAGGCCCAGGCACCACGCGGTGACCATCCCGATTTTCTGCGGCAGGGCCAACGCCCAGAACGCCAGCAGCAGGGCCAGCCATAGCGGGCGAAGGATTTCCATGAATTGCGGCAGCGGCGAAACGCTGAGCAGCATGCCGATGGCGAACGTCAGCCAGACCATCCAGCCGTTTCGTGAAGCTTTGACACCGACCATTATTCTCGTCCCCCAGTGTTAGCCGGCGCGGAGACAGGCGGTTTGGCAGCAGGCTTCACGGCAGCGGGTTGAGCCGCCGGAGGCTTGGCAGCGGCGGGATGGGTGGCGACAGGCTTGGCCGGAGTGGCGGCAGCAGGAGCCGTTGTCGGGGCTACCGGTGCTGCTGGCGCCGCGACGGCGGCCGGAACAATGGCGGGTTTCGGCACGGTCGCCGGAATGATCGGTCCACCGCCCTGAGCATCCAGAGACTCCTGAGCCTGCGCCGCATCATTGGCACGCTCTTCAGCGGTGCGGTTGTCGCTGAACACCAACAGCAGGTAACGGCTGCGATTCAAGGCTGCGGTCGGCACCGCGCGGACAATGGCGAACGGCTGGCCGGAGTCGTGGATCACTTCCTTGACCGTGGCCACCGGGTAACCTGCCGGGAAACGCTGCCCCAGGCCGGAGCTGACCAGCAAATCGCCTTCCTTGATGTCAGCGGTATCCGCCACGTGACGCAGCTCGAGGCGTTCCGGGTTGCCAGTGCCGCTGGCGATCGCCCGCAGGCCGTTGCGGTTGACCTGCACTGGAATGCTGTGGGTGGAATCGGTCAGTAGCAGGACGCGGGAGGTATAGGGCATCAACTCGACCACCTGGCCCATCAGGCCACGGGCATCGAGTACCGGTTGACCGAGGACCACACCGTCACGCTCACCCTTGTTGATGATGATGCGGTGGGTGAACGGGTTGGGGTCCATGCCGATCAATTCGGCCACTTCGACCTTTTCGTTGACCAGTGCCGAGGAGTTGAGCAACTCGCGCAGCCGAACGTTCTGCTCGGTCAGGGAGGCAAGCTTTTGCATGCGCCCCTGCAACAGCAGGTTTTCGCTCTTGAGCTTTTCGTTTTCGGCGACGAGTTCGGTCCGGCTGCCAAACTGGCTGGCCACACCCTGCCATAGCCGCTGCGGCAGGTCGGTGATCCAGTAAGACTGCATCAGCACCAGCGACATCTGGCTACGCACTGGCTTGAGCAGTGTGAAGCGGGCATCGAACACCATCAGCGCGACCGAAAGCACGACCAGCACCAACAAGCGCACGCCCAGTGAGGGACCCTTGGTGAAAAGCGGTTTAATAAGCCGCTCCTCCCAGGCAAATATTCTCTTTATTCATACGGCATCAAACCGGCCTGGATGCAGACTGACAGAAGATAAACGCGAACAGGCAGCACTGCAAAGTGCCGCCTGCGCGCTCAACAGCATGAAGGCCATCCGGCGACTTATTCGCTGGAGAGCAGATCCATGGTGTGTTTATCCATCATTTCCAATGCACGGCCACCGCCGCGAGCTACGCAGGTCAACGGGTCTTCGGCGACGATCACCGGCAGGCCGGTTTCCTGGGCCAGCAACTTGTCGAGGTCACGCAGCAAGGCGCCACCACCGGTCAGCACCAGGCCACGCTCGGCGATATCGGAAGCCAGTTCCGGCGGCGATTGCTCCAGGGCGCTTTTGACGGCCTGAACGATGGTCGCCAGGGACTCTTGCAGAGCTTCCAGCACTTCGTTGGAGTTCAGGGTGAATGCGCGTGGAACGCCTTCAGCCAGGTTACGGCCACGCACGTCGACTTCACGCACTTCACCGCCCGGGTAGGCCGTGCCGATTTCCTGCTTGATGCGCTCGGCGGTGGACTCGCCGATCAGGCTGCCGTAGTTGCGACGCACGTAGGTGATGATCGCTTCGTCGAAGCGGTCGCCGCCAACCCGCACGGATTCAGCGTAAACCACACCGTTCAGGGAGATCAGCGCGATTTCGGTGGTACCGCCACCGATATCGACCACCATCGAACCGCGCGCTTCTTCAACCGGCAGGCCGGCACCGATCGCAGCGGCCATTGGCTCTTCGATCAGGAATACTTCACGGGCACCGGCACCGAGGGCCGATTCACGGATGGCGCGACGCTCAACCTGGGTGGATTTGCAAGGAACGCAGATCAGCACACGCGGGCTAGGCTGCAGGAAGCTGTTTTCATGAACCTTGTTGATGAAGTACTGCAGCATCTTTTCGCAGACGCTGAAGTCGGCGATCACGCCGTCCTTCATCGGACGAATGGCAGCAATGTTGCCCGGCGTACGGCCCAGCATGCGCTTGGCTTCGGTGCCGACAGCAACGACACTTTTCTGGTTACCGTGTGTCCGAATGGCCACAACCGATGGCTCATTCAGGACGATACCGCGCTCGCGCACGTAAATAAGGGTGTTGGCAGTGCCCAGGTCAATGGAAAGATCGCTGGAAAACATGCCACGCAGTTTCTTGAACATGGGAAAGGGACCCTAGGCAACGCGTGGGTAAAAAAGTGCGGCAAACTCTAACAACGACAGGGATTTTGGGCAAGGCGCCAATATGTTAAATTGGCCGCTTTTCTGTGCACCAAGCCCCACAATCGCGGCCTTATGACCGTAGAAGTGCGGTAGTGTTCCGACAATCTAACACACGGACGCCGTCCGTTTTGTTTTCCACTGGAGAATCCCAATGGCGCTTGAACGCTCCGACGTGGAAAAAATCGCTCATCTGGCCTGCCTTGGCCTCAATGATGCCGATCTTCCACACATCACTTCGGCCCTCAACAGCATTCTGGGGCTGGTCGACGAAATGCAGGCGGTCAATACCGACGGTATCGAGCCGCTGGCCCACCCACTGGAAGCCAGCCAGCGCCTGCGTGCAGACGTCGTGACCGAGACCAATAACCGCGAGGCCTACCAGTCCATCGCACCAGCGGTCGAAAACGGCCTGTACCTGGTTCCGAAAGTCATCGACTAATAGGGAAAGAGCCTGCAATGCATCAATTGACTCTGGCCGAGATCGCCCGCGGACTCGCCGATAAAAAGTTTTCTTCCGAAGAGCTGACCAAAGTCCTGCTGGCGCGCATCGCCCAGCTCGATCCGCAGCTCAACAGTTTCATCAGCCTCACCGAAGACCTGGCGCTGCAGCAGGCGAAAGCCGCCGACGCACGCCGCGCCAACGGTGAGAGCGGCGCCCTGCTCGGCGCGCCGATCGCCCACAAGGACCTGTTCTGCACCCAGGGCATCCGCACCAGCTGCGGCTCGAAGATGCTCGACAACTTCAAGGCTCCGTACGACGCCACCGTCGTCGCCAAGCTGGCCGCTGCCGGGGCCGTGACCCTGGGCAAGACCAACATGGACGAGTTCGCCATGGGTTCGGCCAACGAGTCGAGCTATTACGGCGCGGTGAAAAACCCGTGGAACCTCGAACACGTGCCGGGCGGTTCGTCCGGTGGTTCGGCCGCCGCGGTGGCCGCTCGCCTGTTGCCTGCGGCCACCGGCACCGATACCGGTGGTTCGATCCGTCAGCCAGCGGCGCTGACCAACCTCACCGGCCTGAAACCGACGTACGGTCGCGTCTCGCGCTGGGGCATGATCGCTTACGCCTCCAGCCTCGATCAGGGCGGCCCGTTGGCACGCACCGCTGAAGACTGCGCAATATTGTTGCAAGGTATGGCCGGCTTCGATCCGAACGACTCCACCAGCATCGATGAACCCGTGCCGGACTACAGCGCCAGCCTGAACGGTTCGCTGCAAGGCCTGCGTATCGGTGTCCCGAAGGAGTACTTCAGCGCCGGTCTCGACCCGCGCATTGCCGATCTGGTCATGGCCAGCGTCGAAGCGTTGAAAAAGCTCGGCGCCGTGGTCAAGGAAATCAGCCTGCCGAACATGCAGCACGCCATTCCTGCGTACTACGTGATCGCTCCGGCCGAAGCCTCTTCCAACCTGTCGCGCTTCGACGGCGTGCGTTTCGGCTACCGTTGCGCAGACCCGAAAAACCTCGAGGACCTGTACAAGCGTTCCCGTGGCGAAGGTTTCGGGACTGAAGTGCAGCGCCGCATCATGGTCGGTGCCTACGCGCTATCAGCCGGCTACTACGACGCCTACTACCTGAAGGCACAGAAGATCCGTCGCCTGATCAAGAACGACTTCATGGCGGCCTTCAATGAAGTCGACATCATCCTCGGCCCAACCACGCCGAACCCGGCCTGGAAGCTCGGCGCCAAGAACAGCGACCCGGTCGCTGCGTACCTGGAAGACGTCTACACCATCACCGCCAACCTCGCTGGCCTGCCGGGCTTGTCCATGCCTGCAGGTTTCGTCGATGGCCTGCCGGTCGGCGTGCAACTGCTCGCCCCGTATTTCCAGGAAGGCCGCCTGTTGAACGTTGCCCACCAGTATCAGTTGAACACTGACTGGCATACCCGCACCCCAACCGGCTTCTGAGGAGACACACATGCAATGGGAAGTCGTGATCGGGCTGGAGATTCACACCCAGCTCACCACCCGGTCGAAAATCTTTTCCGGTAGTTCCACCACCTTCGGTTCCGAGCCGAACACCCAGGCCAGCCTGATCGACCTCGGCATGCCTGGCGTATTGCCAGTGCTGAACCAGGAAGCGGTGCGCATGGCGGTGATGTTCGGTCTGGCGATTGACGCCGAGATCGGCCAGCACAACGTGTTCGCCCGTAAAAACTACTTCTATCCGGACCTGCCCAAGGGCTACCAGATCAGCCAGATGGAGTTGCCGATCGTCGGCAAGGGCCACCTGGACATCGCCCTGGAAGACGGCACGGTCAAACGTGTCGGCATCACCCGCGCACACCTTGAAGAAGACGCCGGCAAGAGCCTGCACGAAGAATTCAGCGGCGCCAGTGGCATCGACCTGAACCGTGCCGGCACGCCGCTGCTGGAAATCGTCTCCGAGCCGGACATGCGCAGCGCCAAGGAAGCCGTGGCCTACGTCAAGGCGATCCACGCCCTGGTGCGTTACCTGGGCATCTGCGACGGCAACATGGCCGAAGGCTCGCTGCGTTGCGACTGCAACGTGTCGATCCGTCCGAAAGGCCAGGCCGAATTCGGCACCCGCTGCGAGATCAAGAACGTCAACTCGTTCCGCTTCATCGAGAAGGCGATCAACAGCGAAGTCCAGCGTCAGATCGAATTGATCGAAGACGGCGGCAAGGTGATCCAGCAGACTCGCCTCTACGATCCGAACAAGGACGAGACCCGTCCGATGCGCAGCAAGGAGGAAGCCAACGACTACCGTTACTTCCCCGATCCGGACCTGTTGCCGGTGGTCATCGAAAACACGTTCCTCGATGACGTGCGCGCCACCCTGCCGGAGTTGCCGCCGCAGAAACGCGAACGCTTCCAGGCAGAGTTCGGCCTGTCGGTCTACGACGCCAGCGTGCTGGCCACCAGCCGCGAGCAAGCCGACTACTTCGAGAAAGTCGCGAGCATCGGCGGCGACGCCAAGCTGGCGGCGAACTGGGTGATGGTTGAACTGGGCAGCCTGCTCAACAAGCAAGGCCTGGATATCGAACAGTCGCCGGTTTCGGCCGAGCAACTGGGTGGCATGCTGCTGCGCATCAAGGACAACACCATCTCCGGCAAGATCGCCAAGGTTGTGTTCGAAGCCATGGCCAACGGCGAAGGCAGCGCGGACGAGATCATCGACAAGCGCGGCCTCAAGCAAGTGACCGACACCGGCGCAATCTCGGCGGTGCTGGACGAAATGCTCGCGGCCAACGCCGAACAGGTTGAACAGTACCGCGCGGCAGACGAAGCCAAACGCGGCAAGATGTTCGGCTTCTTCGTCGGCCAGGCCATGAAAGCCTCCAAAGGCAAGGCCAACCCGCAACAGGTCAACGAACTGCTCAAAAGCAAGCTCGAAGGCTGACCGGAATGGAGCCAGCATTCAAACCTGGCTCCATTTTACTGTGGGAGCGAGTTGCTCGCGAATGGGGTTTGGCACTCAATACAAAGTTGACTGTCAGATTGGCATTCGCGAGCAGGCTCGCTCCCACTTTTGTTTCGGGAACACTTCTATGAAGCGTCTATTTGGACTTTGCGCCCTGCTCTCTCTGCTCGCCGGTTGCGCCAGCACCGACACCGTCGATCCACACGGCTACGACAAAACCGGTGTGGCCTCGTACTACGGTGCCAAACACCAGGGCAAACGCACCGCCAGCGGCGAGCGTTTCGACAAGAATTCAATGACCGCCGCCCACCGCCAGCTACCCTTCGGTACGCGGGTGAAAGTCACCAATCTGAAAAACGACAGATCCTGCATCGTGCGCATCAACGATCGCGGGCCACATACCCGCGGGCGCCTGATCGACCTGTCCCATGAAGCCGCCGAACGCCTGGGCATGCTCAAGAGCGGCACCGCACGGGTTCGCGTGCAAGCCCTCGACTGAACCACGGAGCCCCGACCATTTTCGGACTAGTCGATTTACCCCTGATCAGCGTGATCGAATTGCTCAGCGGGCTGGTGCTATTGATCGCCGGCGCCGAACTGATGGTGCGTGGGGCGGTGCGCCTGGCCGCGCGCCTGTATGTGCGACCGCTGATCATCGGCCTGACCATTGTGGCCCTCGGCAGCAGTGCACCGCAGATGGCCGTGAGCCTGCAAGCGACCCTGGCGCATAACGCCGACATCGCCGTCGGCAGTGTGATCGGCAGCAGCATTTTCAACATCCTCGTCACCCTCGGGTTGTCGGCGCTGATCATCCCGTTGCGGGTATCACGGCAACTGGTGCGCCTGGATATTCCGCTGATGATCGGCGCCAGCCTGCTGGTGTTCCTGCTGGCTTGGAACGAAGAACTGACCCGCGCCGACGGTGTGATGCTGCTGGCGGCACTGGTGCTGTACCTGGGTTTGCTGCTGCGCCAGTCGCGGCACTCGGCGCGCCCGCATTCGATCAGTTCCGAAGGCACCCAGGCGCCGTGGGTCAGCAGCCTGCTGATGATCGTCAGCGGCCTGGCGATGCTGGTGTACGCCGGACATTTGCTGCTGGGCGCGGCAGTATCGGTGGCCACCGACCTCGGACTGTCGGAGCGGATCATCGGCCTGACCATCGTCGCTGTCAGCACGTCGCTGCCGGAACTCGCCACCTCGTTGATCGCCGCGTTGCGCGGTGAACGGGAGATCGCCGTGGGCAACGTGATCGGCAGCAACCTGTTCAACCTCCTGGGCGTGCTGGGCCTGACCGCAATGATTGCGCCTGCGCCACTGTCGGTGTCGCCCAACGCTCTGGATTTCGACCTGCCGGTGATGCTCGGCGTCGCCGTGCTGTGCCTGCCGATGTTCTATTCCGGCTACCGCGTGACCCGCGTCGAGGGCCTGCTGTTTTTGGGCTTGTACCTGGCTTACGGGCTGCACGTGGTGTCGTTCACCACAGGCATGCCGCTGGCGGGCAAGCTTGAACACCTGATGCTGTTTTTCGTCCTGCCGGCGCTGGTGGCGTTCTTGCTGTTCACGTCGCTGCGCGCCTGGCGCCGCCAACATCACAAGAGGGAGTTGCCATGACCGAAAATAAAAAAACCGGCGTTGAAGTACGTCGCCAAGTGATGGGCGACGCCTTCGTCGACCGCGCGCTGGGCAGCGCCACGGAATTCACCCAGCCGCTGCAGGACTTCGTCAACGAACACGCCTGGGGCGGCGTGTGGAACCGTGAAGGCTTGCCATTGAAAACCCGCAGCCTGATCACCCTCGCCGCGCTGACCGCACTGAAGTGCCCGCAAGAGTTGAAAGGTCATGTGCGTGGTGCGTTGAACAACGGTTGCACGGTGGATGAGATCCGTGAAGCGCTGCTGCATTGCGCGGTGTATGCCGGCGTACCGGCGGCGATCGATGCGTTTCGGGCGGCGCAGGAAGTGATCGATAGCTACCAGAAGCAGTAAGCAGGTCCATAGTTTTCGCGAGCAGGCTCGCTCCCACAGT
>NZ_JBSVWS010000027.1:0-46295 GCF_054071155.1 Pseudomonas sp. SDO5532_S415
GTTGAAATGCGTTCTCCTGTGGGAGCGAGCCTGCTCGCGAAGGCGTCATGACTGACACCACAAAATCATTTGGACTGAATAATGCTCAACCGCTCACCCACCACCATTTCCGTGATCCAGCCCACGAGGATCGAGGTGTAGGCCTGCTGTGAAACGGGATCGTTCAGCGCATGATCGGCACCGTCGATAATCCGGTGCGTCAATGAGTGGGTCTGCTGACACGCCGCGCGGTAACTCATGATGGTCGCGTGGGGCACGTAGTCATCGGTCTCGGACTGGACCAACAACACATCGCCGGTAAATTGCGAGCAGGCATGCAGTGCCCGATTGTTGTCGGCGCGCACCAACGTACTGCGGTAATCGCGCAAGTCGAGCTTGTCCAGATCACGCTTGGGCGTGTGCCATTGTTCGTCGCGATACAGCGCCGGCACCCGCAGCGCCAGCCATCGCACAGGGCGTAGCGACGTGAGGATCGAGGCCAGGTAGCCGCCATAGCTGGTGCCGACCACGGCAATCGCCGAGGTATCCAGCGCCGGATGCGCGAGCAGGCGATCGTAGGCCGCCAGCAGGTCGCGAAGGTTGTCTTCACGGGTCACCCGGGTCAGCGGAATGCCAGTGCCGCCGGTATGCCCGCGCAGGTCGAAAGTCAGGCAGACACAACCCAGGCCGGCGATGCCTTTGGCCCGCTCCAGGTCCCGCTCCTGACTGCCGCCCCAACCGTGCACGAACAACACGCCGGGGACCTTCGATTTGGGACTGAGAAACGTCCCGCTCATCTGTTCATCATCGATGTCGATTTGAATGCTTTCGCTTCTAGCCGTCATAGGATTTGACCGTTACGTACTTGAGCAGGAAATCACTGTTTTGCGCTGGACCACGATACACCTCGATGGCGTCTGCGGGCAGCGGCTGGTCACTGTAGGTTTCCACCGAAGACACACGGATCGCGCGCATTTGCGGGTCATTGACGAAGCTTTGCAAAGCGGCCACTTCGGCGCTGCTGGCACCGCCCATGCGCCAGGATTGTTCGAGTACGCCGCTGCGGTGTTTGCCATCACTGGCCACGCCCTGGGCAATATCGTAGTTGCGCCGCGAGGCGTAGAAACCCGGATAGGCTTCATCCGCGGCGCTGTCGAATACCTGCGCCTGCTTGATCGCCAACCGCACGCCATCAGGCAGATCCAGCGCCAACAGGTCGTGATAGTCACCCTGCACCACCAGCAAATCAGAGCCGCCATAGACCTCTTCGCCTTCAGCGTCCTTGGTCAAGTATTGTTCACCGCAGTAACTCAGCACTTTGTCGCCGATGAAACTCTGGCCGACGCTGTGGGTGACCACCTGATCCAGGTCCTGCTCCAACACCACGCCTTCAGTGAACAGGGTTTTGACCTCGGGCCGGGCGAGCATTTCGTCGAACTGGTCGAGGCTTTTGATCACTTCCTGACCGCGCCCGGCGCAGGCGTGAATCGGCTTGAGACGGATCGGGCCGTTGTAAAGCAAATGCTCCGCAGCGGGTCGTGCATCATCAAGGGAGAACACGCTGAGGCCATCGAGCACGACACCACGTACCCGTTCGGAAAACAGCGGTGCCCAGCCTTTCGGCGCATGGGCATGGCGGTTCAACAAGCCGTGGCTGATGGCTTTGGTGCAGATGAAGTCATGTTCGACGTAACCGCCCCATAAATCCTCCGGCCCCCTGATTCCCAGTTGCCGCGCGGCTTCGGGTCCCACCAGCGTCTGGGTCGGCAGCAGGTAAATGTCTCGACCGCGATGCTGCTCCGGGTCGTAACTGCCACCGAACTTGAGCCCGAGGATTTGCGCCAGCCACTTGGCCAGCGCGCGATTGGTTTCGATTTCATGCAATGGCGCGTCGGGGTGCACCGAATGGGCAACCACCAGTTTCTTGCGGTTTGTTGGGGTCATGCATCCCCCTTCAATCGGTGCTGGATGAATGTAGTTGAAGGGGTGCAGGGATCAGGCCAAGCGCGGTAGAGGAGGAACGATATTCAAATCAGCCGGTTACATAATCAGTGATGGCTGCGCGTCGTTTTATTCTGCACGACAACCTTCAAGACTCTGGCATTTTGCACGATTCAAGACCAGACGGATTTTCCCTGTGGGAGCGAGCCTGCTCGCGAATGCGGTCAGTGATTCAACATTGATGTCGGCTGGCCCACCGCTTTCGCGAGCAGGCGCTCCCACAAAAGATTTGCGGTGTTTCGACTATCGGGATGCGGCGATTGGTGTCACCCCAAACCGCGTCCGGTAATCACTCGGCGCCAGCCCGGTGATTTTCTTGAACGTCGAGCGAAACGCCCCTGGGTCCTGATAGCCCACGGTCCAGGCAATGTGATCGATGGTGCCATTGGTGAACTCGAGCATTTCCCGAGCCTTGCCGACCCGCAGGTGCTGACAGTACTCCGTGGGCTTGAGCCCGGTCGCCGCGCGAAAGCGGCGCAGGAACGTGCGCTCCTCCAGCCCTGCCCGTTCGGCCATTGCCGTCAGTGACACATCGGTGGCGCCAGTGCTTTGCAGCCAGTGCTGCACCTTGAGAATCGAAGCATCGCCATGGCTGAGGATCGGCGCGAAGTTGCTGCCACATTCACTGGCACTGTCGCTGTGCTCCACCACCAGAAAACGCGCGGTGCCGGTGGCGATGCTTGGCCCCAGCAGGCGATCCACCAGGCGCAGCCCCAGTTCGGACCAGGCCATCAGCCCCGCCGTGGTGATCAGGTCGCCGTCATCGACAATGGGCGTATCGGCCTTGAGCTTGATCGCCGGGTAACGTTCGGCGAAGGCTTTGGCCGAGGTCCAGTGGGTGGTGGCGCTACGGCCGTCGAGCAGACCGCTCTCGGCCAACAGAATCGAGCCCACACAGACGCCGCCCAGAGTTGCACCCTGGGCATGTTGCTGCCTGAGCCAGTGAATCAGCGCCTGCGGTGCCTGGCCTTCTGAGAACCCCGCAATCGACGGCGGAATCAGTACCGCCACCAGTGCGCCGTCCGCAGCGGGATGGCTGTCGTAGACCCGGGCGGGCGGGTGATCGCCTTCCACTCGCCAATGGCTGACCCGCAACAGTGGCAAGTGTGCGACCTGATGCTCGGCGGCGATCCGGTTGGCCACCCCGAACAGATCAGTCAACCCATGCACCGCCGCCATCTGCGCGCCGGGATAGATCAACACGCCCAATTCGGCAATTGCCCTTTGTGCGTCCATTGTCAGTTTTCCCCCTTCTATTGTCGGTGCGGCCAATCCCCGGACGGTCTGCCAAAGCCAATACTTCATTCCACACCCAAACCGCACTTCGAGGAAACAGTCATGGCCAAGCAAGCACTCATCGTAGTCGATATCCAAAACGACTACTTCCCCCAAGGCAAGTGGCCGCTGGTCGGCGCCGATGCCGCTGCGGACAACGCAGTCCGCCTGTTAAAGGCCTTTCGCCAGGCCGGTGATTCGGTGGTGCACATCCGCCACGAGTTCACTTCCGACGCCGCACCGTTCTTCACCCCCGGCTCCGAAGGCGCGAAGCTGCACCCCAAAGTCCTCAACCAAGGCAATGAGCCGGTGGTGCTCAAGCACTTCGTCAACTCGTTCCGCGAAACCGAACTGCAGTCAATCCTCGACCAGCAAGGCATCAAGGAACTGGTGGTTGTCGGCAGCATGAGCCACATGTGCGTCGACGGCATCACCCGCGCCGCCAACGACCTCGGTTACAGCGTCACGGTGATCCACGACGCCTGTGCCTCCCGTGACCTGGAGTTCAACGGACTGACCGTGCCGGCAGCCCATGTACACGCCGCGTTCATGTCTGCGTTGGGTTTTGCCTACGCCAACGTGGTGTCCACTGACGAGTTTCTCGCGAACGCCCAGTAACCGCTGATCCAGAGCAAAAACGAAAAAGCCCATGGCCTCGAACGCCATGGGCTTTTTTTTTGCCGGTGGGTTTGGACGATCTGCACTGAACGCAATACCGCCAGAACCCTTATGCGTTAAGCCACGGACAACAATAACTCCACTCCCAACGTAAACCGCGGGGGTTCAGGAGATACCGCACCAACTGTTTGCCTGGTTGTTTTACGCACTTAACTTTTGAACCGAACTCACTGGAAGCCTGAACAATGAACACGATGAATATCAGTACCGACAGCTTGTCGAAAAAAACATCCCTCGGCGTCAGCACCATGGCGCTCGGCACCTACGGCATCTACTTCGCCCTCGCCGTTATCTACTTCTGGTTCGGCGGCATGAAGTTCACCCACTACGAAGCAGAAGGGCTGGTTCCGCTGGTGAGTAACAGCCCATTGCTGGGATGGGTGTACAACATCTTCAACGTGGATCTGTTTTCCGCTCTGCTGGGTGTTCTTGAGGTCTCGATCGGTGTGTTGATCGCAGGTCGCCTGCTGTCACCGAAGCTTTCGTTGATCGGCGGCGCCTTGTCTGCGGGGCTGTTCATTACGACACTGAGCTTCATGTTCTCCACGCCAGGCGTGATTGAACCTGGTCTTGGCTTCCCGGCCATCAGTGTTGCGCCCGGTCAATTCCTCCTCAAGGACCTTGGATTGCTTGCCGCTTCCATCTTCGTAGCGGGCCATTCCTTGACCAAATTGGAAAGGTCTTGAGCTGAAATCTTCAGAGTGGAGATGGCCTGAAAACAGTTTGATGTTTTCAGGCCATTTTCCATTTCCGCTTCAAACAACGGACTACCTCATCAAAGAAGTTCACTCCCCTCCCCCGTCAGGGACTTCATCCAGTCCCGTGGGCTGTAGCCCGTCTTGCGCCGAAACGCACGGGCAAGCGCCGAAGGACTTTCATAGCCGACCTCGTCAGCGATCAGCGTGATCGGTCGCCCTTCTCGCAAGCGTTTCTGCGCCAGACTGATCCGCCAACTCAGCAGGTAATCCGCCGGGGTCTGCCCCAGAACAGAGCGAAAATGCACCGCATAAGCGGCGCGGGACATGTTCGACTCATTCGCCAACTCTGCAACTGACCAGGGCCGTTGAGGTGCGTTGTGCATCTGTATCAGGGAGCGGGACAGTCGCGAGTCGGCCAGTCCGGCCATCATTCCCGTACTCAACTGATGGTGGTCGAGCAGATGCCGGAGCAGCAGGATGATCAACAGTTCGAACAAACGATCAAGCACGGCTTCCCTGCCGCAATGTCCGCCTGCGGCTTCACTGAACAACCATTTCAGCGTATCGGCCAACAGCGGCAACTCGTCCAGGGACAGCACCAGGAAATCGGGAAGCGATGCAGATATCGGGTTACTGGCGCCACCGTCAAACTCCAGCAATGCACACAACAATTTGGCGCCCTCGGACTCGTCTGCGATCAGTTGATGGCGGCTGGGACGAGGCAGAAAAATCAGACTGGGCCGGGCAAGCAGCATGTCGCCCGCCCCCGGAACTTTCAGTGTGAGGGTGCCTGCCTGCAGCAGGTGAACATGACCGCGCGGTTCGGCGCCATCGTATGACGATATTCCACAAAGCTTGCCGCTGAAGAACAGGTTCGCGCGCACGCCGAACTGGGACAGCAACGTAGACAGACGGTCCATGGGCAAACCCGCGCTCAGAAATAGACGATTAGCATCATATTAGCGCGCGTTCTTGCTCCAGTTGCAGCCATTTGCAGCGGGCGCCCGGATGAAATGCTGACAACAAAAAGCCCGGCATCCTTACGGAATGCCGGGCCTTGTTTGGCTCGAAGCTATTTTTTAGAACGGGATATCGTCATCAAAGCTGTCGAAATCCGGAGCCGGCTGTGGAGCGGCCTGCTGTGGAGCCGGGCGCGACTGTTGTGGCGCCGACTGCTGTGGACGCGGAGCCTGCTGGCGTGGCGCGGACTGCTGGTAGTTATTGCCCCCGCCTTGCTGGTCGCCCTGCTGTGGACGGCCGCCCAGCAGTTGCATGGTGCCTTGCATGTCGACCACGATTTCGGTGGTGTAACGCTTGATACCGTCTTTTTCCCACTCGCGGGTCTGCAGCTTGCCTTCGATGTAGACCTGCGAACCTTTACGCAGGTATTCGCCGGCGATTTCTGCGACTTTGCCGAACATCGACACTCGGTGCCATTCAGTCTTTTCGACCTTCTGACCGGTTTGCTTGTCGGTCCACTGTTCGCTGGTCGCCAGACTCAGGTTGGTCACGGCGTTGCCGTTCGGCAGGTAGCGAACTTCAGGATCCTGGCCGCAAGTGCCGACCAATATGACTTTGTTAACCCCACGGGCCATTACGTTCTCCTAGGCTACGCACGCTGCCCCGGCCGGGTTGTTCACCAGGCTTTCAAGGGTGGTGCGATCCAATAGTTCGGTGTCCAATTTGATGTAAATGGCCGCCTCATCGGCGACTATCACTGCATCTGTTACCCCTACGACGGCCTTCAGGCGCTCGACCAGACCCGCTTCGCGGATCGCCTCGGGCGACAATGGCAAGCGCAGGCTTGTCACGTAGGGAGGTTCACGCATGGTAACAGCAAAGACCAGCCAGAGGGCAGCCAGACCGGCGCACCCCAGGAACACAACCGACAAACCGCCGTGCTGGAACAACCAGCCTCCGAGGATCCCGCCCAGTGCCGATCCAAGGAACTGGCTGGTGGAGTAAACCCCCATCGCCGTGCCTTTGCCGCCGGCCGGTGAAACCTTGCTGATCAGCGATGGCAGCGAAGCTTCCAGCAGATTGAACGCGGTGAAAAACACCACCGTCCCGATCACCAGAGCCCGCAAGCTGTCGCCGAACTGCCAGAAGAATAGCTCAGTGAGCATCAGCGTCACGACGGCGCCGAGCAGAACTCGTTTCATTTTGCGTCGCTTCTCGCCATAGATAATGAACGGGATCATGGCGAAGAAAGAAATCAGCAGTGCCGTCAGATACACCCACCAATGCTGCTCCTTGGGCAATCCGGCCTTTTCCACCAGTGCCAGCGGCAAGGCAACGAAGCTCGACATCAACATGGCGTGCAATACAAAAATGCCCAGGTCCAGACGCAGCAGGTCCGGATGCTTCAGCGTCGGTATCAACGCCTGGCGCGCGACGCCGGACTCCCGGTGCTGCAACGGGCCAGTGGAGCGCGGCACCATGAACATCACAATCACAATGCCGACCAATGCCATGCCGCCCGTGGCGAGAAACAACCCGGACAAGCCGAAAGCACGCGTGAGCAAGGGGCCGACAACCATCGCGACAGCGAACGACAGGCCGATTGTCATGCCGATCATGGCCATGGCCTTGGTTCGGTGCTGCTCACGGGTCAAGTCCGACAACAAGGCCATGACCGCGGCGGAAATCGCCCCGGCGCCTTGCAGGATACGTCCGGCGATCACACCCCAGATCGAGTCCGCGTTGGCCGCCAGTACGCTGCCGAGAGCAAAAACGACCAGGCCCAGGTAAATCACCGGGCGACGGCCTATGCGGTCGGAAATGAAGCCGAAAGGAATCTGGAAAATGGCCTGGGTCAGGCCGTAAGCGCCAATCGCCAGCCCGATCAGGGCCGGGGTCGCTCCCGCCAGGTCCATGCCATAGGTCGCCAGGACCGGCAACACCATGAACATGCCAAGCATACGGAAGGCGAACACCAGGGCCAGACCGCTCGCCGCGCGGGTCTCGCTGCCACTCATGCGTTCGCTGTGGGGATCGTGCATGGAAAAACCTCATGTGAACCGGCGGCGATTCTACCAGTCCCATCGATTGGCAGGGTATATCGCGACGCTTTGCCGCGTGCAGATGAAAGACCTTTCATCAAAGCCCGTAATGTCATCATTCGATAGTGTGCATCCATCCAGTATTTGGCCGTATACTCCTACGTTTTCGACGCCCGCCGAGCGAGGCCACTTTGGACAAGATCCTGATTCGTGGGGCCCGAACCCACAACCTGAAGAACATCGACCTGACCCTGCCACGGGACAAACTGATCGTCATCACCGGCCTGTCCGGCTCCGGCAAGTCGTCCCTGGCCTTCGACACACTGTATGCCGAAGGCCAGCGCCGCTATGTCGAATCGCTGTCGGCCTACGCCCGCCAGTTCCTGTCGATGATGGAAAAACCTGACGTCGACACCATCGAAGGCTTGTCGCCAGCAATTTCAATCGAACAGAAGTCGACCTCGCACAACCCGCGCTCGACCGTCGGCACCATCACTGAAATCTATGACTACCTGCGTCTGCTCTATGCGCGTGTGGGTATCCCGCGCTGCCCGGACCATGACATTCCGCTGGAAGCGCAGACCGTCAGCCAGATGGTCGACCTGGTCCTCGCCCAACCGGAGGGTAGCAAGCTGATGCTGCTGGCCCCGGTCATCCGCGAGCGCAAAGGCGAACACCTGTCAGTCTTCGAAGAGCTTCGCGCCCAGGGCTTCGTGCGTGCCCGTATCAACGGCAAGCTTTATGAACTGGACGAAGCGCCCAAGCTCGATAAACAGAAAAAACACACGATCGATGTAGTGGTCGATCGCTTCAAGGTGCGCGCCGACCTGCAACAGCGTCTGGCCGAATCCTTCGAGACCGCGCTGAAGCTGGCGGACGGCATCGCATTGGTGGCGCCGATGGACGATGAGCCGGGGGAAGAGATGATCTTCTCCGCGCGCTTCGCCTGCCCGATTTGCGGCCACGCGATCAGTGAACTCGAGCCAAAGCTGTTTTCCTTCAACAACCCGGCCGGCGCCTGCCCGACCTGCGATGGCCTGGGGGTGAAACAATTCTTCGACATCAAGCGATTGGTCAACGGTGAGTTGACCCTGGCCGAAGGGGCGATCCGCGGCTGGGATCGGCGCAACGTCTATTACTTCCAGATGCTCG
Organism: Pseudomonas sp. SDO5532_S415; assembly: GCF_054071155.1. Classification (NCBI taxonomy): domain Bacteria; kingdom Pseudomonadati; phylum Pseudomonadota; class Gammaproteobacteria; order Pseudomonadales; family Pseudomonadaceae; genus Pseudomonas; species Pseudomonas sp. SDO5532_S415. The sequence continues at coordinate 8,786 of NZ_JBSVWS010000027.1, forward strand.
GCTCGCTGGCCTCCCACTACAAGTTCAGTCTGGAAGTGCCGTTCAACGAACTGCCAGCCGATCAGCAGAAGAACATCCTGCACGGCAGCGGCTCGCAAAACGTCGATTTCAAATACCTGAACGACCGTGGCGATATCGTCAAACGCTCACACCCGTTCGAAGGTATCGTACCGAACCTGGAACGTCGCTACCGCGAAACCGAGTCGGCTTCGGTCCGCGAAGAACTGGCCAAGTTCCTCAGCACCCAATCCTGCCCGGACTGCCGTGGCACTCGTCTGCGACGGGAAGCACGGCACGTATGGGTCGGCGAGAAAACCCTGCCGGCAGTGACCAACCTGCCGATCGGCGATGCCTGCGATTACTTCGGTGAGCTGAAGATGACCGGCCGCCGTGGCGAGATTGCTGACAAGATCCTCAAGGAAATCCGTGAGCGTCTGCAGTTTCTGGTCAACGTCGGCCTCGACTATCTGTCGCTAGATCGCAGCGCAGATACGCTGTCCGGTGGCGAGGCTCAGCGCATTCGTCTGGCCAGCCAGATCGGCGCCGGCCTGGTTGGCGTTCTGTACATTCTCGATGAACCATCGATCGGCTTGCATCAGCGCGATAACGACCGATTGCTCGGCACACTCAAGCACCTTCGCGACATCGGCAACACGGTGATCGTGGTCGAGCACGACGAAGATGCGATTCGCCTGGCGGACTACGTGGTGGATATCGGGCCGGGCGCCGGCGTCCATGGCGGGCATATCGTTGCCGAAGGCACGCCTGCCGAGGTGATGTCGCATCCGGATTCCCTCACCGGCAAGTACCTCTCGGGCCGGGTGAAAATTGCCGTTCCGGCTAAACGTACGCCACGCAACAAGAAGCTGTCGTTGTCGCTCAAAGGCGCCCGCGGCAACAACTTGCGCAATGTCGATCTGGATATTCCGATCGGCCTGCTGACCTGCGTGACCGGTGTGTCCGGCTCGGGTAAATCGACGCTGATCAACAACACGCTGTTTCCATTGAGTGCCACGGCGCTCAATGGTGCTACGACGCTGGAAGCCGCTGCCCACGACAGCATCAAGGGCCTGGAGCATCTGGATAAAGTCGTCGACATCGACCAGAGCCCGATCGGTCGCACACCACGCTCCAACCCGGCCACCTACACCGGATTGTTCACGCCGATTCGCGAGCTGTTCGCCGGCGTGCCGGAATCCCGCTCCCGCGGTTATGGTCCCGGGCGGTTTTCCTTCAACGTAAAGGGCGGCCGCTGCGAGGCCTGCCAGGGCGATGGCCTGATCAAGGTGGAGATGCACTTCCTGCCGGACATCTATGTGCCTTGCGACGTCTGCAAGAGCAAGCGTTACAACCGTGAAACCCTTGAGATCAAGTACAAAGGCAAAAGCATTCACGAGACCCTCGAGATGACCATCGAGGAAGCCCGGGAGTTTTTCGATGCGGTGCCTGCCCTGGCGCGAAAGCTTCAGACGCTGATGGACGTGGGCCTTTCCTATATCAAGCTGGGGCAATCGGCGACCACCCTGTCAGGGGGTGAGGCTCAGCGGGTCAAGCTGTCCCGTGAGCTGTCCAAGCGGGATACCGGCAAGACCCTGTATATCCTCGACGAACCTACAACCGGTCTTCACTTCGCGGATATCCAGCAATTGCTAGACGTGCTGCATCGACTGCGCGACCACGGCAATACAGTGGTGGTGATCGAGCACAACCTGGATGTGATCAAGACCGCTGACTGGCTGGTGGACCTGGGGCCGGAAGGCGGCTCCAAGGGCGGTCAGATCATCGCCGTCGGTACACCGGAAGAAGTCTCCGAGATGAAGCAATCTCACACCGGGTATTACCTCAAACCGCTGTTGGAACGCGACCGGGCCTGACTCCAGTCCATGAAAAAGCCCCTGTCACTTCATCAGTGACAGGGGCTTTTTTGTGTCCGCCTGTAGGAGCAATGCTTGCTCGCGATAGCAGTTACGAATACTGCTGAATCAAGCGTGAGATTGCAGGTAGTTCTCGAGACCAATCAACTTGATCAGACCCAACTGCTTTTCCAGCCAATACGTGTGATCTTCTTCGGTGTCGTGGAGCTGTACACGCAGCATTTCGCGGCTGACGTAATCCTTGTGCTGCTCGCATAGCTGGATACCTTTGCACAGTGCGGCACGCACCTTGTACTCCAGACGCAGATCCGCTTCGAGCATCTCCGGTACTGTGGTACCGATATCGAGATCGTCAGGGCGCATGCGAGGTGTACCTTCCAGCATCAGGATCCGACGCATCAGCGCGTCAGCATGACCTGCTTCTTCTTCCATCTCGTGATTGATTCGTTCGTAGAGCTTGGTGAATCCCCAGTCCTCATACATCCGCGAATGAACGAAATATTGGTCACGCGCGGCCAGTTCGCCGGTCAGCAACGTGTTGAGGTAATCGATAACGTCTGGGTGGCCTTGCATCGCCCTACATCTCCCTGCTTGAAAGTTATAGTTTGAACCAACCTGGCCATAACGTCACTCGGCAGACGCAATAAAAGCGAAGATAATCTGAGAAAAGCAGCTGAAATAACGCAAAAACCGCCCAATTAAGGGCGGTTCTGCTTCTCATTTAGACTTCGTTAAGCTGTACGTTGAGCAGCTTTGCGATTGCTTCTCCATACGCCGGGTCGGCCCTGAAGAAATGCTGCAATTGACGGTCGACGACGTCACTGGATACACCCGCCATCGCTCCAGCAATGTTGCCAACCAGCAACGCTTTCTGCTCGCCACTCATCAGGCGGAACAGCGCACCAGCGTGGCTGTAATAGTCCGTATCTTCGCGATGATCGTAGCGATCAGCCGCACCACTTAAAGCCAGTGCAGGCTCAGCGTAACGAGGTGCCTGCTTCGGCGAATCGACATAACTGTTCGGCTCGTAATTCGGCGCGGCGCCGCCATTGCTCCCAAACGCCATCGAACCATCGCGCTGGTAGCTGTTGACCGGACTCCGCGGGGCGTTCACCGGCAGTTGCTGGTGATTAGTGCCAACACGGTAGCGATGAGCATCCGCATAAGCGAACACTCGCCCTTGCAACATGCGGTCCGGCGACAAGCCCACGCCCGGCACCATATTGCTAGGGCCGAAAGCGGCTTGCTCGACTTCAGCGAAATAGTTGAGCGGATTGCGATTCAGCTCCAGTTCACCCACTTCGATCAACGGAAACTCTTTCTGTGACCAGGTCTTGGTGACGTCGAAAGGGTTCTCATAATGCGCTTCGGCTTGGGCTTCGGTCATGATTTGGATGCACACGCTCCATTTCGGGAAATCACCGCGCTCAATGGCTTCGAACAAATCGCGTTGAGCGTAATCCGGATCAGTACCGGCCAGGCGTGCAGCGTCTGCCGGTGCCAGATTCTTGATCCCTTGCTGAGTCTTGTAGTGCCATTTCACCCAGTGACGCTCGCCGCTGGCGTTAATCAGACTGTAGGTATGACTGCCGAAACCGTGCATGTGGCGGTAACCATCAGGGATGCCGCGATCCGAAAACAGGATCGTGACCTGATGCAGAGCCTCGGGAGAATGTGACCAGAAATCCCACATCGCCTGAGCGCTTTTGAGGTTGCTTTGCGGCAGACGTTTTTGGGTGTGGATAAAGTCGGGAAACTTCAGCGGATCACGGATAAAGAACACTGGGGTGTTGTTACCCACGATGTCCCAGTTGCCCTCTTCGGTGTAGAACTTCAACGCGAAGCCACGGGGATCGCGCTCGGTATCAGCCGAACCGCGCTCACCACCCACGGTGGAAAAGCGCAGGAATGTTGGCGTTTGCTTGCCGACAGATTCGAACAGCCTGGCGCTGGTGTACTGGGTAATATCGCGAGTCACGGTAAACGTCCCGTAGGCACCCGAACCTTTGGCATGCACACGACGCTCAGGGATGTTTTCACGGTTGAAGTGAGCCAGTTTCTCGATCAAGTGGAAGTCATCGAGCAGCAGCGGACCACGAGGGCCAGCGGAGCGGGAGTTCTGGTTGTCGGCGACAGGAGCGCCACTGGCGGTGGTAAGCGTTTTATTCTGGCTCATGCGATCTCTTCCTTTGTCAGTCTTGAACTGCCGGCTAAACGGCTGAAAGGAAGTATTGATGATCTACATGACACGTTCTAATTCATTAGATCATCTAAATCGATAGAGAATACCTAATAGAACTCTGCGGTATCCAACATGCCTCACTTTTCTAGCGCGCACAAAAAACCGGGCACTAAGGCCCGGTTCTTCGTTTCAGACTGACGTCTTACTCAGCGGATACAGCTTCACCGCCAGTAGCACGATCAACCAACTCGACGTACGCCATAGGCGCGTTGTCGCCAGCGCGGAAGCCGCACTTGAGGATGCGCAGGTAGCCACCCTCACGGGTAGCGTAGCGCTTGCCCAGGTCGTTGAAGAGCTTGCCAACGATAGCTTTCGAACGAGTACGGTCGAAAGCCAGACGGCGGTTAGCCAGGCTGTCTGTCTTGGCCAAAGTGATCAGCGGCTCAGCAACGCGACGCAGTTCTTTAGCTTTTGGCAGAGTAGTTTTGATCAGCTCGTGCTCGAACAGCGACACCGCCATGTTCTGGAACATGGCCTTGCGGTGCGAGCTGGTGCGGCTGAGGTGACGACCACTTTTACGATGACGCATGGTTCATTCCTTACCAAACACTACGTTCGGTGATTACGACGATCAGGCAGTCGCCTTGTCGTCCTTCTTAAGACTTGCAGGCGGCCAGTTGTCGAGGCGCATGCCGAGGGACAGACCGCGGGAGGCCAGAACGTCCTTGATTTCAGTCAAGGATTTCTTGCCAAGGTTCGGAGTCTTCAACAGCTCTACTTCGGTACGCTGAATCAGGTCGCCGATGTAGTAGATGTTTTCCGCCTTAAGGCAGTTAGCCGAACGTACAGTCAGTTCCAGATCGTCAACCGGGCGAAGCAGGATCGGATCGATCTCGTCTTCCTGCTCGATTACCACTGGTTCGCTGTCACCTTTGAGGTCGACGAACGCAGCCAACTGCTGTTGCAGGATGGTTGCAGCGCGGCGGATTGCCTCTTCAGGATCCAGAGTACCGTTGGTTTCCAGATCAATAACCAGCTTGTCCAGGTTAGTACGCTGTTCGACACGGGCGTTTTCCACCACGTATGCGATACGTCGAACCGGGCTGAACGAAGAGTCAAGCTGCAAGCGACCAATGCTGCGGCTTTCGTCTTCATCGCTCTGACGCGAGTCGGCCGGTTCATAACCACGACCACGAGCTACTACGAGCTTCATGTTCAGGGCGCCGTTAGACGCCAGGTTAGCGATTACGTGATCGGGATTAACGATCTCGACATCATGATCCAGCTGAATATCGGCAGCGGTAACCACCCCCGAACCCTTCTTCGACAAGGTCAGCGTAACTTCGTCTCGACCGTGCAGCTTGATAGCCAGACCTTTAAGGTTCAACAGGATTTCAATTACGTCTTCCTGTACACCTTCGATGGCGCTGTACTCGTGGAGCACACCGTCAATCTCGGCCTCGACTACTGCACAGCCGGGCATGGAGGACAACAGGATGCGGCGCAGCGCGTTGCCCAGGGTGTGGCCAAAGCCACGCTCGAGAGGCTCGAGCGTGATCTTGGCGCGGGTTGGACTGACAACCTGCACATCAATGTGGCGGGGTGTCAGGAACTCATTTACCGAAATCTGCATGGATGCACCTATTTTCTAGCCCTTACTTGGAGTAGAGCTCGACAATCAGGCTTTCGTTGATGTCGGCGGACAGATCACTGCGAGCTGGAACGTTCTTGAAAACGCCCGACTTCTTCTCAGTGTCTACTTCTACCCATTCTACGCGGCCACGTTGGGCACACAGATCGAGAGCTTGGACAATGCGAAGTTGGTTTTTTGCTTTCTCGCGAACAGCAACCACGTCACCAGCACGAACCTGGTAGGACGGAACGTTAACGGTTTGACCGTTTACGCTGATCGACTTGTGCGATACCAGCTGACGGGATTCGGCACGAGTCGAACCAAAGCCCATACGGTATACAACGTTGTCCAGACGGCATTCGAGCAGTTGCAACAGGTTTTCGCCGGTTGCACCTTTCTTGCCAGCAGCTTCTTTGTAGTAGCCGCTGAACTGACGCTCGAGAACGCCGTAGATACGACGGACCTTTTGCTTTTCACGCAGCTGGGTGCCGTAATCGGACTGGCGACCGCGGCGTTGGCCGTGGATACCAGGTGCTGCTTCAATGTTGCACTTCGATTCGATCGCGCGCACGCCGCTCTTCAGGAAGAGATCGGTGCCTTCGCGACGAGCGAGTTTGCATTTTGGACCAATGTAACGAGCCATTCTTTACAATCTCCTGGATTACACGCGGCGCTTCTTCGGCGGACGGCACCCGTTGTGCGGGATTGGCGTCACGTCGGTGATGCTGGCGATCTTGTAGCCACAGCCGTTCAAAGCGCGGACTGCGGATTCACGACCTGGACCTGGACCTTTGACGTTGACGTCGAGGTTTTTCAGGCCGTATTCCAGCGCAGCTTGACCAGCACGTTCTGCAGCTACTTGAGCAGCAAACGGGGTGGACTTGCGGGAACCGCGGAAACCCGAACCACCGGAGGTAGCCCAGGAAAGAGCGTTACCTTGACGGTCGGTAATGGTCACGATGGTGTTGTTAAAAGATGCATGGATGTGGGCGATGCCATCAACCACTGTCTTTTTAACTTTTTTACGAGGACGAGCAGCAGGTTTTGCCATGATTAAATTCCTGTCGATTCGCTGGGGCGATTACTTGCGGATCGGCTTACGCGGACCTTTACGGGTACGCGCGTTGGTCTTGGTACGCTGACCGCGTACTGGCAGACCACGACGATGACGCAGACCGCGATAGCAACCGAGGTCCATCAAGCGCTTGATTTTCATGTTGATTTCGCGACGCAGGTCACCTTCAGTGGTGAACTTCGCCACTTCGCCACGCAGCTGTTCAATTTGCTCGTCGCTCAGATCTTTGATCTTTGCTGCTGGGTTTACCCCAGTCTCTGCACAAATTTTCTGTGCAGTAGTGCGACCAACACCATAGATGTAGGTCAGCGAGATAACAGTATGCTTGTTATCTGGAATGTTAACGCCTGCAATACGGGCCATTCAGTGGGACTCCAATTGACAGCTACCTACGCCCCGGAAGCCAAGAAATAGGGCGCGAGATAATATCGCTGTAATAACAAATAATCAACCCGGCAGCGCACTAGCTGCCGGGCTTGAAGCACAATCACACTCAGCCTTGGCGCTGTTTGTGACGCGGTTCCGCGCTGCAAATTACTCGAACAACACCTTCGCGGCGAATAATCTTGCAGTTACGGCACAGCTTTTTCACCGATGCACGAACTTTCATCACCAACTCCTCGAACCTTATGGGTACTCAGCGCAACATGCCGCTGCCGTAACCCTTCAGGTTGGCTTTCTTCATCAGGGATTCGTACTGGTGCGAAACGAGGTGCGATTGTACTTGGGACATGAAGTCCATCACAACCACGACGACGATCAGCAACGAGGTCCCGCCAAGGTAGAACGGAACGTTTGCTGCAACCACCAGGAACTGGGGCAACAGGCACACGGCCGTCATATATAGAGCACCGAACAGGGTCAAACGAGTCAGAACGCCATCAATATAGCGTGCAGACTGCTCACCTGGACGAATGCCCGGAATAAAGGCACCGGACTTCTTCAGGTTTTCCGCTACGTCTTTCGGATTGAACATCAACGCCGTATAGAAGAAGCAGAAGAAAATAATCCCTGCACTAAACAGCAGAATATTCAACGGCTGACCAGGAGCGATCGACTGCGAGATGTCCTGCAACCAGCCCATACCTTCAGACTGACCGAACCAGGTACCCAACGAAGCCGGGAACAGCAAGATGCTGCTCGCGAAAATAGCCGGAATAACGCCGGCCATGTTCACCTTCAGCGGCAAGTGGCTGGTCTGCGCAGCGAAGACCTTGCGGCCCTGCTGACGCTTGGCGTAGTGAACAGCAATACGACGCTGACCACGCTCAATGAACACCACGAAACCGATAATCGCTACTGCCAGCAAACCGATGGCAACCAGGGCAAAAATGTTGATATCACCCTGACGTGCAGACTCGAAAGACTGCCCAATCGCTCTCGGAAGACCGGCGACGATACCTGCGAAAATCAACATCGAGATACCGTTGCCAACACCACGCTCAGTAATCTGCTCACCCAGCCACATCATGAACATCGCACCAGCCACAAAAGTGGATACCGCGACGAAATGGAAGCCAAAGTCACCAGTGAACGCAACGCCCTGCCCCGCCAGACCAATGGACATGCCAATGGCCTGGACGAGAGCCAGGACTACAGTGCCGTAGCGGGTGTACTGAGCGATCTTGCGACGCCCAGCTTCACCTTCCTTCTTCAACTGCTCCAGCTGCGGGCTGACGGCGGTCATCAGTTGCATGATGATCGATGCCGAAATGTACGGCATGATCCCCAGTGCAAAAATGCTCATCCGCTCCAGCGCGCCGCCGGAAAACATGTTGAACAAGCTAAGAATGGTCCCCTCATTCTGTCGAAACAGGTCCGCGAGTCGGTCCGGGTTGATACCTGGAACCGGGATGTGTGCGCCTATTCGGTAGACGATAATCGCCAGGAACAGAAAACGCAGACGAGCCCAGAGTTCAGACATACCGCCTTTGCCGAGCGCAGAGAGAGCACCTTGCTTAGCCATTTATTCCTCGAACTTGCCGCCAGCTGCTTCGATAGCCGCACGCGCACCTTTGGTGGCGCCGATTCCCTTTCCGATGGTTACAGCGCGAGTCACTTCGCCGGACAGCATGATTTTCACACGCTGCACGTTGACGTTGATCACGTTGGCATCTTTCAAGGACTGCACGGTGACGATGTCGCCTTCCACTTTAGCCAGCTCGGACAGACGCACTTCTGCGCGATCCATGGCCTTCAGGGAAACGAAACCGAACTTCGGCAGGCGACGATGCAGCGGCTGTTGACCGCCTTCAAAGCCTGGAGCAATGGTGCCACCGGAGCGGGAAGTCTGACCTTTGTGACCACGGCCACCAGTCTTACCCAAACCACTACCGATACCACGGCCCGGACGATGCTTTTCGCGACGGGAACCCGGCGCTGGACTCAGATCATTGAGTTTCATCGATTAACCCTCGACACGCAGCATGTAGTAAGCCTTGTTGATCATCCCGCGGTTCTCGGGAGTATCCTGGACTTCTACAGTGTGACCGATGCGACGCAGACCCAGACCCTTAACGCACAGTTTGTGGTTAGGGATGCGGCCGGTCATGCTTTTGATCAGCGTAACTTTAACGGTAGCCATGATCAGAAGATCTCCTTGACGCTTTTGCCACGCTTGGCGGCAATGGATTCAGGAGACTGCATTGCTTTCAAACCCTTGAAAGTGGCGTGAACCACGTTTACCGGGTTAGTCGAGCCGTAGCACTTGGCCAGAACGTTCTGAACGCCAGCAACTTCGAGAACGGCACGCATTGCGCCGCCTGCGATGATACCGGTACCTTCAGAAGCAGGCTGCATGTACACCTTCGAAGCGCCGTGAGCGGACTTCATTGCGTACTGCAGAGTGGTGCCGTTCAGATCAACCTGGATCATGTTGCGGCGAGCAGCTTCCATTGCCTTCTGGATCGCAGCAGGCACTTCACGCGACTTGCCACGGCCGAAGCCAACACGCCCTTTACCATCACCAACCACGGTCAACGCGGTGAAAGTGAAGATACGGCCGCCTTTAACGGTTTTGGCTACGCGGTTAACTTGAACCAGCTTCTCGATGTAGCCTTCGTCGCGCTTTTGGTCGTTATTTGACATAACTTAGAACTCCAGCCCAGCTTCACGAGCAGCATCAGCCAGCGCTTTAACGCGGCCGTGGTACTTGAAGCCAGAGCGGTCGAAAGCCACCTGCGAGACGCCAGCGGCCTTAGCACGCGTAGCGACCAGCTGGCCAACCTTAGTGGCCGCGTCGATGTTGCCAGTGGCGCCATCACGCAGTTCTTTATCCAAAGTCGAGGCGCTTGCCAGGACTTTGTTGCCGTCGGCCGAAATGACCTGGGCGTAGATGTGCTGCGAAGAGCGGAACACGCAGAGACGCACGACTTCGAGTTCGTGCATTTTCAGGCGTGCTTTGCGAGCGCGACGCAGTCGAGTAACTTTTTTGTCGGTCATTTGCTATGCCCTACTTCTTCTTGGCTTCTTTACGACGGACGACTTCGTCCGCGTAGCGCACACCTTTGCCTTTGTACGGCTCTGGTGGACGGAAGTCGCGGATCTCGGCGGCCACTTGACCTACCAGCTGCTTGTCGATGCCCTTGATCAGGATATCGGTCTGGCTAGGAGTCTCAGCGGTGATGCCTTCCGGCAGTTCGTAATCCACTGGATGCGAGAAGCCAAGAGCCAGGTTCAGCACTGTGCCTTTTGCTTGCGCTTTGTAACCAACACCGACCAGCTGGAGCTTGCGCTCGAAGCCTTGGCTTACGCCTTGGACCATGTTGTTAACCAACGCACGAGTGGTACCAGCCATTGCGCGAGTCTGTTGATCGCCATTGCGAGCAGCGAAACGCAGCTCACCAGCTTCTTCAACGATCTCAACGGACGAATGGATGTTCAGTTCGAGAGTGCCCTTGGCACCCTTCACCGAAAGCTGTTGGCCTGCGAATTTTACTTCGACGCCGGCTGGCAGCTTAACGGGGTTCTTAGCGACGCGAGACATGCTTATCCCCCCTTAGAACACAGTGCAAAGAACTTCGCCGCCGACACCGGCAGCGCGCGCAGCACGATCAGTCATCACACCCTTGTTGGTGGAGACGATAGACACACCGAGACCGCCACGAACTTTCGGCAGATCTTCGACGGACTTGTACTGACGCAGGCCTGGACGGCTAACGCGCTTCACTTCTTCGATAACCGGACGGCCTTCGAAGTATTTCAGCTCGATAGACAGCAGTGGTTTGGTTTCGCTGCTGATCTGATAACCCGCGATGTAACCTTCGTCCTTCAGGACTTTGGCAACAGCTACCTTCAACGTGGAAGATGGCATGCTTACGACGGACTTTTCAGCCATCTGGGCATTACGGATTCGAGTTAGCATGTCCGCTAACGGGTCCTGCATACTCATGGGCTAGACGCTCCTAATACAGAAAAATTAGCCTTGCGGCTACTACGTGTCGCCGAGAATCTCCGAGCGTAAAAAACACGGGCTCAGGCGAGCCGGGTATTCTAGACACACCCCAGAAATGAATCAAGCCCCAAAAGGGGCTTGATCCAGATTCAAGGCCACCGGCGGTCAGGATCTTGCGAGCCTGACCTCCGAGACTTTGACAGTACTTACCAGCTGGCTTTAACCAGACCTGGTACGTCACCACGCATTGCCGCTTCACGCAGTTTGTTACGGCCGAGGCCGAACTTGCGGTAAACGCCGTGTGGACGACCGGTCAGGCGGCAGCGGTTACGCATGCGCGAAGCGCTAGCGTCACGTGGCTGCTTTTGCAGAGCAACTGTAGCTTCCCAACGCGCTTCTGGACTTGCGTTCAGATCAACGATGATTGCTTTCAGTGCTGCACGCTTTTTGGCGTACTTGGCAACCGTGAGCTGACGCTTCAGCTCGCGGTTCTTCATGCTCATCTTGGCCATTTTCCTACTCCAATCAGTTGCGGAACGGGAATTTGAAAGCGCGCAGCAGAGCGCGACCTTCATCATCGTTCTTGGCAGTGGTGGTCAGGGTAATGTCCAGACCGCGGAGAGCATCGATCTTGTCGTAGTCGATTTCCGGGAAGATGATCTGCTCTTTTACGCCCATGCTGTAGTTGCCACGACCATCGAAGGACTTGGCATTCAGGCCGCGGAAGTCGCGAACCCGTGGCAGGGAGATCGACAGCAGACGATCCAGGAACTCGTACATACGCTCACGGCGCAGGGTCACTTTGACGCCGATCGGCCAACCTTCACGGACTTTAAAGCCAGCGATGGATTTGCGAGCGTAGGTCACAACGACTTTCTGGCCGGTGATCTTTTCCAGGTCAGCAACAGCGTGCTCGATGACTTTTTTGTCGCCGATCGCTTCGCCCAGACCCATGTTCAGGGTGATTTTGGTAACGCGCGGAACTTCCATCACGTTCGAAAGCTTAAGTTCTTCCTTAAGTTTCGGTGCGATTTCCTTCCGGTAAATCTCTTTTAGTCGTGCCATGGTCTTCTACCTAGCAGTGTTCAAGCATCAACCGCTTTTTGGGTCGACTTGAAGACACGAATTTTCTTACCGTCTTCTACTTTGAAACCAACGCGGTCAGCCTTGTTGGTTTCGCCGTTGAAGATGGCGACGTTAGAAGCGTGCAGTGGCGCTTCTTTCTCGACGATACCGCCCTGTACGCCCGACATCGGGTTAGGCTTGGTATGACGCTTGACCAGGTTCAGACCACCAACAACCAGACGGTTGTCAGCAAGAACCTTCAGCACCTTACCGCGCTTACCTTTGTCTTTGCCGGCGATCACGATGATCTCGTCGTCACGACGAATCTTTTGCATGTCGGATCTCCTTACAGCACTTCTGGGGCGAGCGAGACGATCTTCATGAACTTCTCAGTACGAAGCTCACGGGTCACTGGCCCAAAGATACGGGTGCCGATCGGCTCTTGCTTGTTGTTCAGAAGAACAGCAGCGTTGCCATCAAAGCGGATAATGGAGCCATCTGCACGGCGAACGCCGTGACGAGTGCGGACTACAACAGCAGTCATCACTTGGCCTTTTTTCACCTTACCGCGAGGAATTGCTTCCTTGACGGTAACTTTGATGATGTCACCGATACCAGCGTAACGACGATGGGAGCCACCCAGCACCTTGATGCACATAACGCGGCGAGCGCCGCTGTTATCGGCCACATCGAGCATGGATTGAGTCTGAATCATATAATTTCTCCGACCCCTAGTCCTTAGACTTCCACAGCGCGTTCGAGAACATCAACCAGCGCCCAAGACTTGGTCTTGGCCAAAGGACGAGTTTCACGAATAGTGACTTTGTCGCCGATGTGGCACTGATTGGTTTCGTCGTGCGCGTGCAGCTTAGTCGAACGCTTAACGTATTTACCGTAGATCGGGTGCTTAACGCGACGCTCGATCAGAACGGTGATGGTTTTGTCCATCTTGTCGCTGACAACACGGCCAGTCAGCGTACGGACAGTTTTTTCGGCTTCAGCCATGATTACTTACCTGCCTGCTGGTTGAGCACAGTCTTCACGCGAGCGATGTCACGCTTAACTTGCGAGAGCAGATGAGACTGCCCCAACTGGCCAGTTGCTTTCTGCATGCGCAGATTGAACTGGTCGCGCAGCAAGCCGAGCAGTTGCTCGTTCAGCTGCTGTGCGGATTTTTCACGAAGTTCATTCGCTTTCATCACATCACCGTCCGTTTAACAAAGGAGGTGGCGAGCGGCAGCTTTGCAGCAGCCAGGGCGAAAGCCTCACGCGCCAGCTCTTCAGAAACACCCTCGATTTCATACAGGACTTTGCCTGGCTGAATCTGGGCAACCCAGTATTCGACGTTACCCTTACCTTTACCCATCCGAACTTCGAGTGGCTTCTTGGAAATAGGCTTGTCCGGGAATACACGGATCCAGATCTTGCCGCCACGTTTTACGTGACGGGTCAGAGCACGACGCGCTGACTCGATCTGACGAGCGGTGAGACGACCACGAGCTACAGACTTCAGCGCGAACTCGCCGAAGCTGACTTTGCTACCGCGCAATGCCAGGCCACGGTTGTGACCGGTCATTTGCTTGCGGAACTTCGTACGCTTTGGTTGCAACATTTGGCGTACCCCTTACTTAGCAGCTTTTTTACGAGGCGCTGGTGCTTGTGGTTTCAGCTCTTCTTGGCGACCACCAATTACTTCGCCTTTGAAGATCCAAACCTTTACACCGATCACACCGTAAGTGGTGTGAGCTTCGTAGTTGGCATAGTCGATGTCGGCACGCAGGGTGTGCAGTGGCACACGACCTTCGCGATACCATTCAGTACGTGCGATTTCAGCACCGCCGAGACGACCGCTCACTTGGATTTTGATGCCTTTGGCACCAATGCGCATTGCGTTCTGTACGGCGCGCTTCATAGCACGACGGAACATTACGCGACGCTCCAGCTGCTGAGCTACGCTCTGCGCAACCAGCATACCGTCGAGCTCCGGCTTGCGGATCTCTTCGATATTGATGTGCACAGGCACACCCATTTGCTTGGTCAGGTCCTGACGCAGTTTCTCAACATCTTCACCTTTCTTCCCGATAACGATACCTGGGCGAGCGGTGTGGATGGTGATACGTGCAGTTTGGGCCGGACGATGGATATCGATACGGCTTACGGACGCGCTTTTTAGTTTGTCTTGGAGATACTCACGCACCTTCAGATCAGCGAACAAGTAGTCCGCATAAGTCCGACCGTCTGCGTACCAGACGGAGGTGTGCTCCTTGACGATTCCCAGGCGAATGCCAATGGGATGTACTTTCTGACCCATCTCTTCGACTCCGTTACTTGTCAGCAACCTTGACAGTGATATGGCAAGACCGCTTGACGATGCGATCAGCACGGCCTTTGGCACGTGGCATGATGCGCTTCAGCGAACGCCCTTCGTTGACGAAAACGGTGCTGACCTTCAGGTCATCAACGTCTGCGCCTTCGTTATGCTCGGCGTTGGCTACGGCCGACTCCAGCACTTTCTTCATGATCTCGGCGGCTTTCTTACTGCTGAAAGCCAACAGGTTGAGCGCTTCGCCCACCTTCTTCCCGCGGATCTGGTCGGCGACCAAGCGGGCTTTCTGGGCGGAGATTCGAGCGCCCGACAACTTAGCGGCTACTTCCATTTCCTAACCCCTTAACGCTTGGCTTTCTTGTCTGCCACGTGCCCGCGATAAGTGCGGGTACCGGCGAACTCGCCCAGTTTGTGGCCGACCATGTCTTCGTTCACGAGAACTGGGACGTGCTGACGACCGTTGTGTACTGCGATGGTCAGACCGACCATTTGTGGCAGGATCATCGAACGGCGCGACCAGGTCTTAACTGGTTTGCGATCGTTCTTTTCCGCCGCCACTTCGATCTTCTTCAGTAGGTGAAGATCGATAAAAGGACCTTTTTTCAGAGAACGTGGCACTGTCGTATCCCTCTATTTACTTGCGACGACGGACGATCATTTTGTCGGTACGCTTATTACCACGAGTCTTCGCGCCCTTAGTCGGGAAGCCCCATGGCGATACCGGATGACGACCACCAGAGGTACGACCTTCACCACCACCATGTGGGTGGTCAACCGGGTTCATGGCAACACCACGAACGGTTGGGCGAACGCCACGCCAGCGTTTGGCACCAGCTTTACCCAGCGAACGCAGGCTGTGCTCGGAGTTCGAGACTTCGCCCAGGGTCGCGCGGCATTCAGCCAGCACTTTACGCATCTCACCAGAACGCAGACGCAGGGTCACGTAGACACCTTCACGAGCGATCAGCTGAGCCGAAGCACCAGCGGAACGAGCGATCTGAGCGCCTTTACCTGGCTTCAATTCGATGCCGTGTACGGTGCTACCAACTGGAATGTTACGCAGTTGCAGAGCGTTGCCCGGCTTGATCGGTGCCAGAGCACCTGCGATCAGCTGGTCGCCAGCACTCACGCCTTTAGGGGCGATGATGTAGCGACGCTCGCCATCTGCGTACAGCAGCAGAGCGATGTGAGCAGTACGGTTTGGATCGTATTCGATACGCTCGACAGTGGCAGCGATGCCATCTTTGTCGTTGCGACGGAAGTCGACCAGACGATAATGCTGCTTATGACCACCACCAATGTGACGAGTGGTAATACGGCCATTGTTGTTACGACCACCAGACTTCGATTTCTTCTCGAGCAGCGGTGCGTGAGGAGCGCCTTTATGCAGCTCCTGGTTGACCACCTTGACCACAAAACGGCGGCCAGGGGAAGTCGGTTTGCATTTAACGATTGCCATGATGCACCCCTTCCTTACTCAGCACTGCTGCTGAAATCGAGATCTTGGCCTGGCTGAAGGGAGATAACTGCCTTCTTCCAGTCATTACGCTTGCCCAGACCGCGAGCAGTGCGCTTGCTCTTACCCAGAACATTCAGGGTAGTAACACGCTCTACTTTCACGCTGAACAGGCTTTCGACGGCCTTCTTGATTTCCAGCTTGGTTGCATCAGTAGCAACCTTGAAAACGAACTGGCCTTTCTTGTCTGCCAGAACCGTAGCCTTCTCGGAAACGTGCGGGCCAAGCAGAACTTTAAATACGCGTTCCTGGTTCATCCCAGCAGCTCCTCGAATTTCTTCACGGCCGACACGGTGATCAACACCTTGTCGTATGCGATCAGACTAACTGGATCGGAACCTTGCACATCACGTACATCTACGTGCGGCAGGTTGCGAGCAGCCAGGTACAGGTTCTGATCAACAGCGTCCGACACGATCAAAACGTCGGTCAGGCTCATGTTGTTCAGCTTGCCCAGCAGGTCTTTGGTTTTCGGCGTTTCAACGGCGAAATCCTGAACCACGACCAGACGATCAGTACGCACCAGCTCAGCAAGGATGGAACGCATTGCTGCGCGATACATCTTCTTGTTCAGCTTCTGGGAGTGATCCTGAGGACGAGCTGCGAAAGTGGTACCGCCGCCACGCCAGATTGGGCTACGGATAGTACCGGCACGAGCACGGCCAGTACCTTTCTGACGCCATGGGCGCTTGCCGCCACCGGAAACGTCGGAACGGGTCTTTTGCTGCTTGCTACCCTGGCGGCCGCCGGCCATGTAGGCCACGACTGCTTGGTGAACCAGCGTCTCGTTGAATTCGCCGCCAAATGTCAGTTCGGAAACTTCGATCGCTTGAGCGTCATTTACATTTAATTGCATGTCAGCTTCCCCTTAACCGCGAGCCTTGGCTGCTGGACGTACAACCAAGTTGCCGCCAGTAGCGCCAGGAACAGCGCCCTTGACCAACAACAGATTGCGTTCAGCGTCCACGCGCACTACTTCGAGGGACTGCACGGTCACGCGCTCAGCGCCCATATGACCGGACATTTTTTTGCCCTTGAATACACGACCAGGAGTCTGGCACTGGCCGATAGAGCCTGGAACGCGGTGGGATACGGAGTTACCGTGGGTGTTATCTTGCCCGCGGAAGTTCCAACGCTTGATCGTACCCTGGAAGCCTTTACCTTTGGACTGACCGGTTACATCAACCAGTTGACCAGCGGCGAAGATTTCAGCGTTGATCAGATCGCCGGCCTGGTACTCGCCTTCTTCAAGGCGGAATTCCATTACGGTACGACCAGCGGCAACGTTCGCCTTGGCGAAGTGGCCAGCCTGAGCTGCTGTTACACGCGAAGCACGACGCTCGCCGACAGTGACTTGCACTGCACGATAGCCATCGGTCTCTTCAGTTTTGAACTGGGTGACGCGATTCGGCTCGATCTCAATGACCGTGACCGGAATGGAGACACCTTCTTCGGTGAAAATACGGGTCATACCGCATTTACGACCGACTACACCAATAGTCATGTTGTAAACCTCATGAGTGTACGGGGCTTTCACCCGCTATGGCCGCCCATTTCAGAGCGTTACACGACTAAGACCGAGTCTTAGCCGAGGCTGATCTGCACTTCCACACCGGCCGCAAGATCAAGCTTCATAAGTGCATCAACGGTTTTATCCGTTGGCTGGACGATATCCAGAACGCGCTTATGAGTACGGATCTCGTACTGGTCACGCGCGTCTTTGTTGACGTGCGGGGAGACCAGAACGGTGAACCGCTCTTTACGGGTAGGCAGTGGAATTGGACCACGCACTTGAGCACCAGTACGTTTCGCGGTTTCCACGATTTCCTGGGTGGATTGGTCGATCAGGCGATGGTCGAAAGCCTTCAACCTGATACGGATTTGCTGATTTTGCATTGGATTTCAGACTCCGGCTGCTATTCCCACCGGGCGCAATACGCCCGTTAAAAGGAGGCGCAATTCTATAGACGCCCCAGATAGGTGTCAACCCAATAAAAAAGCCCCCGCTGAGCGGGGGCTTTTTCAAAACATCAAAGCTCACTCGAAAAGAGTTTACTCGATGATTTTAGCTACAACGCCAGCACCAACGGTACGGCCGCCTTCACGGATAGCGAAGCGCAGACCGTCTTCCATTGCGATGGTTTTGATCAGGGTAACAGTCATTTGAATGTTATCGCCTGGCATTACCATTTCAACGCCTTCTGGCAGCTCGCAGTTACCGGTCACGTCAGTAGTACGGAAGTAGAACTGTGGACGGTAGCCTTTGAAGAACGGAGTGTGACGACCGCCTTCTTCCTTGCTCAGAACGTAAACTTCTGCGGTGAACTTGGTGTGCGGCTTAACCGAACCTGGCTTAACCAGAACCTGGCCACGCTCAACGTCGTCACGCTTGGTACCACGCAGCAGAACGCCACAGTTCTCGCCAGCACGACCTTCGTCGAGCAGCTTACGGAACATCTCAACACCGGTGCAGGTGGTGGTGGTGGTGTCACGCAGACCAACGATTTCCAGTGCATCTTGAACGCGAACGATACCGCGCTCGATACGACCAGTCACAACAGTACCGCGACCGGAGATCGAGAATACGTCTTCGATTGGCATCAGGAATGGCTTGTCGATAGCACGCTCTGGCTCTGGGATGTAGGTATCCAGAGTTTCAACCAGCTTGCGAACAGCGCTGGTGCCCATTTCGTTATCGTCTTTGCCTTCCAGCGCCATACGAGCCGAACCGATGATGATCGGAGTGTCGTCGCCTGGGAAGTCGTAGGTGCTCAGCAGGTCGCGAACTTCCATCTCAACCAGTTCCAGCAGCTCTGCGTCGTCTACCAGGTCAGCCTTGTTCAGGAAAACCACGATGTACGGAACGCCTACCTGACGGGACAGCAGGATGTGCTCACGGGTTTGTGGCATCGGACCATCAGCGGCCGAGCAAACCAGGATCGCGCCGTCCATCTGGGCAGCACCGGTGATCATGTTCTTCACGTAGTCAGCGTGACCTGGGCAGTCAACGTGAGCGTAGTGACGAATGTTCGAGTTGTACTCGACGTGCGCGGTATTGATGGTGATACCACGAGCTTTTTCTTCTGGAGCGCTGTCGATCTTGTCGAATTCAACTACGGCCGAACCGAAAACTTCGGAGCAGACGCGAGTCAGAGCAGCGGTCAGAGTGGTTTTACCGTGGTCAACGTGACCGATAGTGCCAACGTTGACGTGCGGTAGGGAACGATCAAATTTTTCTTTAGCCACGACAATTAACTCCTTGCCTAAAGGACTGAATCAGCCTTGTTTTTTGGTAACGGTTTCGACGATGTGCGACGGAGCCGTATTGTATTTTTTGAATTCCATAGAGTAGCTTGCGCGACCCTGGGACATCGAACGAACGTCGGTCGCATAACCGAACATCTCGCCCAACGGAACTTCAGCACGGATAACCTTACCGGAAACCGTGTCTTCCATACCCAGAATCATGCCGCGACGACGGTTCAGGTCGCCCATCACGTCACCCATATAGTCTTCAGGCGTAACAACCTCTACCGCCATGATCGGCTCGAGCAACTCACCACCACCCTTCTGGGCCAGTTGCTTGGTCGCCATGGAAGCAGCCACCTTAAACGCCATCTCGTTCGAGTCGACGTCGTGGTAAGAACCATCAAACACGGTAGCCTTCAGGCCGATCAGCGGATAGCCGGCAACAACACCGTTCTTCATCTGCTCTTCGATACCCTTCTGGATAGCCGGGATGTATTCCTTAGGAACCACACCACCCACTACTTCGTTCAGGAATTGCAGACCTTCCTGACCTTCGTCAGCAGGTGCAAAACGGATCCAGCAATGACCGAACTGGCCACGACCGCCGGACTGACGAACGAACTTGCCTTCGATTTCGCAGCTCTTCGTGATGCGCTCACGGTACGAAACTTGAGGCTTACCGATGTTGGCTTCGACGTTGAACTCACGGCGCATCCGGTCAACCAGGATGTCCAGGTGCAACTCGCCCATGCCGGAGATGATCGTTTGACCAGTCTCTTCATCAGTTTTGACGCGGAAAGACGGGTCTTCCTGAGCAAGTTTGCCCAGAGCGATACCCATTTTTTCCTGGTCATCCTTCGTCTTAGGCTCTACGGCAACCGAAATAACCGGCTCCGGGAAGTCCATGCGAACCAGGATGATTGGCTTGTCAGCGTTGCACAAGGTTTCACCAGTGGTGACGTCCTTCATGCCGATCAGGGCCGCGATGTCACCAGCGCGCACTTCCTTGATCTCTTCACGGGCGTTTGCGTGCATTTGCACCATACGACCCACGCGCTCTTTCTTGCCTTTAACCGAGTTGATCACGCCGTCGCCGGATGCCAACACGCCCGAGTAAACGCGGACGAAGGTCAAGGTACCCACGAATGGGTCGGTAGCGATCTTGAACGCCAGAGCCGAGAACGGCTCGTTGTCGTCTGCATGACGCTCCATTTGCTTTTCCTCGTCATCCGGGTCAGTACCCTTGATGGCAGGAATGTCGGTTGGAGCCGGCAGGTAGTCGATAACGGCGTCGAGAACCAGGGGAACACCCTTGTTCTTGAAGGAAGAACCGCAAACAGCCAGAACGATCTCACCAGCGATAGTACGCTGACGCAGAGCGGCCTTGATTTCCTCGATGGAAAGCTCTTCACCTTCGAGGTACTTGTTCATCAGCTCTTCACTGGCTTCGGCCGCAGCCTCAACCATGTTGCTGCGCCACTCTTCAGCCAGCTCCTGCAGTTCAGCAGGGATAGCTTCGCGACGAGGGGTCATACCCTTGTCAGCATCGTTCCAGTAAACCGCTTCCATGGTCATCAGATCGATCTGACCCTGGAAGTTGTCTTCGGAACCGATAGCCAACTGGATTGGCACCGGAGTGTGACCCAGACGCTGCTTGATCTGAGCGATCACGCGCAGGAAGTTCGCGCCGGCACGGTCCATCTTGTTCACGTAAACGATACGTGGAACGCCGTACTTGTTGGCTTGACGCCATACGGTTTCGGACTGAGGCTCAACGCCCGAAGTACCACAGAACACAACGACCGCGCCGTCGAGTACACGCAGGGAACGCTCAACTTCAATGGTGAAGTCAACGTGGCCCGGGGTGTCAATAACGTTAAAGCGGTATTGGTCTTTGTGCTGCTTCGCAGAACCTTGCCAGAAGGCGGTAATAGCAGCAGAAGTAATGGTAATACCACGCTCCTGCTCCTGCACCATCCAGTCCGTGGTCGCGGCGCCGTCATGCACCTCGCCCATCTTGTGGCTTTTGCCAGTGTAAAAAAGGACGCGCTCGGTGGTGGTGGTTTTACCAGCATCCACGTGAGCAACGATACCAATGTTACGGTAGCGATTAATCGGTGTAGTACGAGCCATAAAGCCCTCGCAAAATTAGTGACGCTAAAATTAGAAGCGGTAGTGCGAGAAAGCTTTGTTAGCTTCAGCCATACGGTGCACGTCTTCACGCTTCTTAACTGCAGCACCTTTACCTTCGGCAGCGTCCAACAGTTCGCCAGCCAAACGCAGAGCCATAGACTTCTCGCCGCGCTTACGGGCGAAGTCTACCAACCAGCGCATTGCCAGAGCGTTACGACGGGACGGACGAACTTCAACCGGAACCTGGTAAGTAGCACCGCCTACACGGCGCGACTTTACTTCGACCAGCGGAGCGATGGCGTCGAGAGCTTTCTCGAAGATTTCCAGGGGGTCGCTGTTCTTGCGCTCTTTAACCTTTTCCAGCGCGCCATAAACGATACGCTCGGCAACGGCTTTCTTGCCGCTTTCCATCACGTGGTTCATGAACTTGGCCAGGATTTGGCTTCCGTATTTTGGATCGTCAAGCACTTCGCGCTTGGCTGCTACGCGTCTTCTTGGCATGGATAAGCCCTCAAACGGTCTTCAGGTTCGCTCGGAATCGGTGCCCACTACGGGACGCCTCCGACCTTACTCTTATCGACTCAGAAAAATAGAAATCAGTTTTTTGCAGCAAGCGACCATTACTTCGGACGCTTGGTACCGTACTTCGAACGACCCTGGTTACGACCCTTAACGCCGGAAGTATCCAAAGAACCGCGAACGGTGTGATAACGAACACCTGGCAAGTCTTTTACACGACCGCCGCGGATCAGTACCACGCTGTGCTCTTGCAGGTTGTGACCTTCACCGCCGATGTACGAGGAAACCTCGAAACCGTTGGTCAGGCGCACACGGCATACTTTACGCAGTGCCGAGTTAGGTTTTTTCGGTGTGGTGGTGTACACACGGGTGCACACGCCACGACGTTGCGGGCAGTTCTGCAGCGCAGGCACGTCGGATTTCTCGACGATACGCTTACGCGGCTGACGTACCAGCTGGTTGATAGTTGCCATCTACTAGCTCCACTGTTGTCTTGCGACGCTATTGTCTTGCAAGAAAAGCAAAATGGCAGGAACGAATCCCCGCCAAATTTAGGGGTACAAGAGTCTAAAGAGGATCTTGTCCCCAGTCAAGGCAAGGCCCCGCCCTCCCCACTCACCGAACCTCGACAATTTGTCTCGATACGATGAACGGAGCGACCAGGGCCTTACGCTCATTTACCGCAGAACTCAGTTACCGCTCGAGTTCAGCGCTTCGGTCAGTGCAGCTTCCACTTCACTGGCGCTCACGCGCAACGGCTTGTCTGCATCACGGCGACGCTTACGCTCGCTGTGATAAGCCAGGCCGGTACCGGCCGGGATCAGACGACCCACGACCACGTTTTCTTTCAGGCCGCGCAGGTAGTCGCGCTTGCCGGTTACCGCCGCCTCGGTCAGTACGCGAGTGGTTTCCTGGAAGGAAGCCGCCGAGATGAACGATTCGGTGGACAACGACGCCTTGGTGATACCCAGCAGAACGCGAGTGAACTTGGAGACAAACTTGTCTTCGTTGCTCAAACGCTCGTTCTCTACCAGAACGTGAGTCAATTCCATCTGGTCGCCCTTGATGAAACTGGAATCGCCGGATTCAGCGATTTCAACCTTACGCAGCATCTGACGCAGGATGGTCTCGATGTGCTTATCGTTGATCTTCACGCCTTGCAGACGGTAAACGTCCTGGATCTCGTTAACGATGTACTTGGCCAGCGCACTTACACCCAGCAAACGCAGGATGTCATGCGGATCGCTTGGACCGTCGGAGATGACTTCGCCGCGGTTCACTTGTTCGCCTTCGAAGACGTTCAGGTGACGCCACTTCGGAATCAGCTCTTCGTACGGATCGCTACCGTCGTTCGGGGTGATAACCAGACGGCGCTTGCCCTTGGTCTCTTTACCGAACGCGATGGTGCCGCTGACTTCAGCCAGAATCGACGCTTCTTTCGGACGACGAGCCTCGAACAAGTCGGCAACACGCGGCAGACCACCGGTGATGTCACGGGTCTTGGAAGTCTCTTGCGGAATACGAGCGATAACGTCACCGATCGCGATTTTCGCACCGTCAGCCACACCGACCAGGGCGTTGGCCGGGAGGAAGTACTGAGCGATAACGTCAGTACCTGGCAGCAACAGATCCTTGCCGTTGTCGTCGACCATCTTCACAGCAGGACGGATATCTTTACCGGCAGCTGGACGATCTTTGGCGTCGAGAACTTCAATGTTGGTCATACCGGTCAATTCGTCAGTCTGACGCTTGATCGTGATGCCTTCTTCCATGCCCACGTAGGTCACGGTACCTTTCATTTCGGTAACGATCGGGTGAGTGTGCGGATCCCACTTGGCCACGATTGCGCCAGCGTCGACCTTGTCACCTTCTTTAACCGAAATCACGGCACCGTACGGCAGCTTGTAGCGCTCGCGTTCACGACCGAAGTCATCAGCGATCGCCAGCTCACCGGAACGGGACACAGCCACCAGGTGACCATCCACTCGCTCAACATGCTTCAGGTTATGCAGACGGACGGTACCGCCGTTCTTCACCTGAACGCTGTCGGCTGCGGAGGTCCGGCTTGCCGCACCACCGATGTGGAACGTACGCATCGTCAGCTGGGTACCCGGCTCACCGATGGACTGGGCCGCGATAACGCCGACCGCCTCACCGATGTTCACCTGGTGACCACGAGCCAGGTCACGACCGTAGCACTTGGCGCAAATGCCGTAGCGGGTTTCGCAGCTGATCGGCGAACGCACGATCACTTCGTCGATGCTGTTCAGCTCGATGAACTCAACCCACTTCTCGTCTACCAGGGTGCCGGCAGGAACGATGACGTCCTCGGTACCTGGCTTGAACACGTCACGGGCGATAACACGACCCAATACGCGCTCACCCAACGGCTCTACAACGTCACCGCCTTCAATGTGCGGAGTCATCAGCAAGCCGTGCTCGGTGCCGCAATCGATCTCGGTTACAACCAGATCCTGCGCTACGTCTACCAGACGACGAGTCAGGTAACCGGAGTTCGCAGTTTTCAACGCGGTATCCGCCAGACCTTTACGAGCACCGTGAGTGGAGATGAAGTACTGAAGTACGCTCAAACCTTCACGGAAGTTCGCAGTAATCGGCGTTTCGATGATGGAGCCGTCCGGCTTGGCCATCAGGCCACGCATACCGGCGAGCTGACGGATCTGCGCAGCAGAACCCCGTGCGCCCGAGTCGGCCATCATGTACATCGAGTTGAAGGACTCCTGATCGACTTCGACACCATGACGATCGATGACCTTCTCTTTCGAGAGGTTGGCCATCATCGCCTTGGAAACTTCGTCGTTCGCCTTAGACCAAAGGTCGATCACTTTGTTGTACTTCTCGCCCTGGGTTACCAGGCCGGAGGCGTACTGACTTTCGATCTCTTTCACTTCGTCGGTAGCAGTACCGATGATGCGCGCTTTTTCATCCGGGATAACGAAGTCGTTAACGCCGATGGAAACGCCGGAAATGGTCGAATAGGCAAAACCGGTGTACATCAATTGGTCAGCAAAGATCACGGTCTCTTTCAGACCAACCACGCGGTAGCACTGGTTGATCAGCTTGGAGATCGCTTTTTTCTTCATCGGCAAGTTGACGACGTCGAAGGACAGACCCTTTGGCACAACCTGGAACAACAGCGCACGGCCGACAGTGGTGTCGACGATACGGGTATTGGTCACGCTGCCGCCGTCACGATCGTTGACGGTTTCGTTGATCCGGACTTTGACTTTCGCGTGCAGTGCGGCTTCGCCTGCACGGAACACACGGTCTACTTCCTGCAGATCCGCGAACACGCGACCTTCACCCTTGGCGTTGATCGCTTCACGAGTCATGTAGTACAGACCCAATACAACGTCCTGCGACGGAACGATGATCGGCTCACCGTTGGCTGGCGACAGAATGTTGTTGGTCGACATCATCAACGCACGCGCTTCCAACTGGGC
This sequence comes from Pseudomonas sp. SDO5532_S415, assembly GCF_054071155.1. Classification (NCBI taxonomy): domain Bacteria; kingdom Pseudomonadati; phylum Pseudomonadota; class Gammaproteobacteria; order Pseudomonadales; family Pseudomonadaceae; genus Pseudomonas; species Pseudomonas sp. SDO5532_S415. The sequence continues at coordinate 34,215 of NZ_JBSVWS010000027.1, forward strand.
TTCCAGTGTCAGCGGTACGTGCACGGCCATTTGGTCGCCGTCGAAGTCGGCGTTGTACGCAGCGCAGACCAGAGGGTGCAGCTGGATAGCCTTACCTTCGATCAGTACCGGTTCAAACGCCTGGATACCCAGACGGTGAAGGGTCGGTGCACGGTTGAGAAGAACCGGGTGTTCGCGAATCACTTCAGCGAGAACGTCCCAAACCTCTGGCAGTTCGCGCTCGACCATCTTCTTGGCGGCTTTAATGGTGGTAGCGAGACCACGCATTTCCAGCTTGCCGAAAATGAACGGTTTGAACAGTTCCAGAGCCATCTTCTTCGGCAGACCGCACTGGTGCAGACGCAGGGTCGGACCTACGGTAATTACCGAACGACCGGAGTAGTCAACACGCTTACCGAGCAAGTTCTGACGGAAACGACCCTGCTTACCCTTGATCATGTCAGCCAGGGATTTCAGAGGACGCTTGTTGGAACCGGTGATAGCGCGGCCACGACGACCGTTGTCGAGCAGTGCGTCGACGGCTTCCTGCAACATACGCTTTTCGTTGCGCACGATGATGTCCGGAGCGGACAGATCCAGCAGGCGCTTCAAACGGTTGTTACGGTTGATCACTCGACGATACAGATCGTTGAGGTCGGAAGTCGCGAAGCGACCGCCATCCAGCGGGACCAGTGGACGCAGGTCTGGCGGCAGAACCGGCAGAACGGTCAGCACCATCCACTCTGGCAGGTTGCCGGAACCCTGGAAGGCTTCCATCAACTTCAGACGCTTGGACAGCTTCTTGATTTTGGTTTCGGAGTTGGTTTGCGGAATTTCTTCACGCAGACGGCCAATCTCGTGCTCCAGATCGATAGCGTGCAGCAGTTCGCGGACAGCTTCGGCACCCATGCGGGCATCGAAGTCGTCGCCGAATTCTTCCAGCGCTTCGAAGTACTGCTCGTCGTTCAGCAACTGACCTTTTTCAAGGGTGGTCATGCCTGGATCGATAACGACATAGCTCTCGAAGTAGAGAACGCGTTCGATATCACGCAGGGTCATGTCCATCAGCAAGCCGATACGGGACGGCAGCGATTTCAGGAACCAGATGTGGGCAACCGGCGAAGCCAGTTCGATGTGCGCCATGCGCTCACGACGAACTTTTGCCAGCGCAACTTCAACGCCGCACTTCTCGCAGATCACACCACGGTGCTTCAAGCGCTTGTACTTACCGCACAGGCACTCGTAATCCTTTACCGGGCCAAAGATCTTGGCGCAGAACAGACCGTCACGCTCAGGTTTGAACGTACGGTAGTTGATGGTTTCCGGCTTTTTAACTTCGCCGAACGACCACGAACGGATCATCTCAGGCGATGCCAATCCAATACGGATGGCGTCGAACTCTTCGACTTGACCCTGGTTTTTCAGCAAATTCAGTAGGTCTTTCAAGGCCTTTCCTCCTGGCGGAGCAGAGAGCGGGCTATCCTGCCCCGCTCTCGATTCGCGTCACGTGTTATTCGGTTTCCAGATCGATATCGATGCCGAGGGAACGAATTTCCTTGATCAACACGTTGAAGGACTCGGGCATGCCCGGCTCCATACGGTGATCGCCGTCCACGATGTTTTTGTACATCTTGGTCCGGCCGTTCACATCGTCCGACTTCACTGTGAGCATTTCTTGCAGAGTGTATGCAGCACCGTATGCTTCCAGTGCCCAGACCTCCATCTCCCCGAAACGCTGACCACCGAACTGCGCCTTACCACCCAGCGGCTGCTGGGTAACCAGGCTGTACGAACCGGTAGAACGAGCGTGCATCTTGTCGTCTACCAAGTGGTTCAGCTTCAGCATGTACATGTAGCCAACGGTAACCGGGCGCTCGAACTTGTTGCCGGTACGGCCGTCGGTCAGCTGCATCTGGCCGCTTTCTGGCAGGTCTGCCAGTTTCAGCATGGCCTTGATTTCGCTTTCCTTGGCACCGTCGAACACCGGAGTGGCCATCGGTACGCCGCCGCGCAGGTTTTGAGCCAGATCCAGGATTTCCTGATCGGAGAAGTCATCGAGGCTTTCCTGACGACCGCCGATCTCGTTATAGATCTCGTGCAGGAACTTACGCAGCTCGGCAACCTTACGCTTCTCTTCAACCATTCGATTGATCTTCTCGCCCAGACCTTTGGCCGCGAGGCCCAGGTGGGTTTCAAGGATCTGACCGACGTTCATACGCGAAGGTACGCCCAACGGGTTGAGGACGACGTCCACCGGGGTGCCATTGGCATCGTGCGGCATGTCTTCAACCGGCATGATCACGGAGACCACACCCTTGTTACCGTGACGACCGGCCATCTTGTCGCCCGGCTGGATGCGACGACGGATTGCCAGGTAAACCTTGACGATTTTCAGCACACCTGGAGCCAGGTCATCGCCCTGCTGCAGTTTGCGCTTCTTGTCTTCGAACTTGTCGTCCAGCAGACGGCGGCGATCAACGATGTAGGCCTGAGCCTTCTCGAGCTGCTCGTTCAGAGCATCTTCAGCCATGCGCAGTTTAAACCACTGGCCATGCTCAAGACCGTCGAGCACTTCGTCGGTGATTTCCTGACCTTTCTTCAGACCGGCGCCGCCTTCGGCTTTGTGGCCGACCAGAGCGGAACGCAGACGTTCGAAAGTTGCGCCTTCGACGATACGGAACTCTTCGTTCAAGTCCTTGCGGATCTCGTCGAGCTGGGACTTCTCGATCGACAGGGCACGAGCATCACGCTCAACTCCGTCGCGGGTGAAGACCTGTACGTCGATGACAGTACCCTTGGTACCGGTAGGTACACGCAGGGAGGTGTCTTTAACGTCGCTGGCTTTTTCACCGAAGATCGCACGCAGCAGCTTCTCTTCCGGGGTCAGCTGGGTCTCGCCTTTCGGAGTGACCTTACCAACCAGGATGTCGCCCGCGCCAACTTCAGCACCTACGTAAACGATACCGGCTTCGTCCAGCTTGTTCAGTGCAGCTTCACCCACGTTCGGGATGTCCGCAGTGATTTCCTCTGGCCCAAGCTTGGTGTCACGCGCCACACAGGTCAGTTCCTGAATGTGAATCGTGGTGAAACGGTCTTCCTGAACAACACGCTCGGACAGGCAGATGGAGTCTTCGAAGTTGAAGCCGTTCCATGCCATGAACGCGATGCGCATGTTCTGACCCAGAGCCAGTTCACCCATGTCGGTGGACGGACCGTCGGCCATGATGTCGCTGCGCTGAACCCGATCACCTTTACGCACCAGCGGACGCTGGTTGATGCAAGTGTTCTGGTTCGAGCGGGTGTATTTGGTCAGGTTGTAGATGTCGACGCCAGCCTCGCCGGTTTCAACTTCGTCATCAGCAACACGAACCACGATACGGCTGGCGTCGACAGAGTCGATCACGCCGCCACGACGAGCCACGACGCAAACGCCGGAGTCACGGGCTACGTTACGCTCCATGCCGGTACCTACCAGCGGCTTGTCAGCGCGAAGAGTTGGTACAGCTTGACGCTGCATGTTCGAACCCATCAACGCACGGTTGGCGTCGTCGTGCTCGAGGAACGGGATCAGCGACGCGGCAACCGAAACTACCTGCTTCGGCGATACGTCCATCAGGGTGACGTCTTCCGGCGCCTTGACAGTGAACTCGTTCAGGTGACGAACAGCTACCAGCTCGTCGATCAGGACTTTCTTGTCGTTCATCGTGGCCGAAGCCTGAGCGATCACGTGATCAGCTTCTTCGATGGCGGACAGGAACACGATCTCGTCGGTGACCAGCGCGTCTTTCACCACGCGGTACGGGCTCTCGAGGAAACCGTACTGGTTGGTGCGCGCGTAGGCTGCCAGGGAGTTGATCAGACCGATGTTCGGACCTTCCGGCGTTTCAATCGGGCATACACGACCGTAGTGAGTCGGGTGTACGTCACGAACTTCAAAACCAGCACGCTCACGAGTCAAACCGCCTGGGCCGAGTGCGGAGACACGACGCTTGTGGGTGATCTCGGACAGCGGGTTGTTCTGGTCCATGAACTGGGAGAGCTGGCTGGAGCCGAAGAACTCTTTCACCGCCGCAGCTACTGGCTTGGCGTTGATCAGGTCTTGCGGCATCAGGCCTTCGCTTTCAGCCATCGACAGACGCTCTTTGACCGCACGCTCAACACGCACCAGGCCAACGCGGAACTGGTTCTCGGCCATTTCGCCTACACAGCGAACACGACGGTTACCCAGGTGGTCGATGTCATCGACGATGCCTTTACCGTTACGGATGTCGACCAGAGTCTTCAGTACCGCGACGATATCTTCCTTGCACAGCACGCCCGAACCTTCGATCTCGGTACGACCGATACGACGGTTGAACTTCATCCGGCCGACCGCAGACAGGTCATAGCGCTCAGGACTGAAGAACAGGTTGTTGAACAGGGTTTCAGCAGCGTCTTTGGTTGGCGGCTCGCCAGGACGCATCATGCGATAGATCTCGACCAGCGCTTCCAGTTGGTTGCTGGTGGAGTCGATCTTCAGCGTATCGGAGACGAACGGACCGCAGTCGATATCGTTGGTGTACAGAGTTTCGATGCGAACAACGCCGGCCTTGGCGATTTTCGCCAGGATCTCGGTGCTCAGCTCGGTATTGCACTCTGCCAGGATTTCGCCGGTTGCCGGATGCACGATGACCTTGGCGGTAGTGCGACCCAGGACGTAGTCCAGAGGCACTTCCAGCTCTTTGATCCCGGCTTTTTCCAGCTGGTTGATGTGGCGAGCAGTGATACGACGACCTTGCTCGACAATAACCTTGCCTTTGTCATCCTGGATATCCAGGACCGCGATTTCACCGCGCAGGCGCTGAGGCACCAGCTCCAGGCTCAGGCTCTCGCCTTTCACGTGGAATACGTTGGTGGTGTAGAACGCGTCCAGCACTTCTTCAGTGGTATAGCCGAGCGCACGCAGCAGTACCGATGCAGGCAGCTTGCGACGACGGTCGATACGCACGAACACGCAGTCTTTCGGGTCGAACTCGAAGTCCAGCCACGAACCGCGGTAAGGAATGATGCGCGCGGAGTACAGCAGTTTACCGGAGCTGTGCGTCTTGCCACGGTCGTGGTCGAAGAACACGCCCGGGGAACGGTGCAGCTGGGAAACGATTACACGCTCGGTACCGTTGATTACAAAGGTACCGTTCTCGGTCATCAGGGGAATTTCACCCATGTAGACTTCTTGCTCTTTGATGTCCTTGATCGCTTTGTTCGACGATTCTTTGTCGAAAATGATCAGTCGCACTTTTACCCGCAAAGGTACGGCGTAAGTTACACCGCGCAATACGCATTCTTTGACATCAAATGCCGGTTCGCCCAAGCGATAACCGACGTACTCCAGCGCAGCATTGCCGGAGTAGCTGATGATCGGGAAAACGGATTTGAAGGCCGCATGCAGGCCCACGTCGCGGAACTGATCTTTAGTCGCTCCCGCTTGCAAGAATTCACGATACGAATCCAGCTGGATGGCCAGGAGGTAAGGCACATCCATGACGTCCGGCAACTTGCTAAAGTCCTTGCGGATACGTTTTTTCTCAGTATATGAGTAAGCCATCAGCGTTCCCCAGCTTGGTCACCTGCTTGTTTGGCCCCTCCCGACGGGAGCGACCAGAAAATCGTGCAAACCCCATGGTTTGCGCCACCGCATCGGGTGGTTACAGCTCGCTATCGGCCCGACCCAGTCGGCTGCCAATAACGGAAAAAGGCCGGTGGCAAGAGCCACCAGCCATCAGCCTTTCGCTTAACGCTCGGGCTGGAAACGCAAAGTCGATGCTTACTTCAGCTCGACTTTAGCGCCTGCTTCTTCCAGAGCTGCTTTGGCTTTGTCAGCTGCGTCTTTGGCAACAGCTTCCAGAACCATGGCAGGAGCGCCGTCAACTACAGCCTTGGCTTCTTTCAGGCCCAGACCGGTCAGTTCACGTACAGCCTTGATCACGTTAACTTTCTTCTCGCCAGCTTCGGTCAGCATGACGTTGAATTCGGTTTGTTCTTCAGCAACGGCAGCAGCAACAGCTGGACCAGCCGATGCAGCAGCAGCGGTAACGCCGAATTTTTCTTCGAAAGCTTTGATCAGCTCAACAACTTCCATTACGGACATGTTGCCAACTGCTTCAAGGATATCGTTCTGAGAGATAGACATGAATCTAATTCCTGATATTGGGGACGGCCTACGCGACCATCGAAAAAAACAAAAAACGCGAGAAGTTGACGAGCCTTAGGCTGCAGCAGCTTCTTTCTGGTCGCGAATTGCCGCCAGAGTACGAGCCAACTTGCTGGTAGCGCCTTGAATCACGCTCATCAGCTGAGAAATTGCTTCGTCACGGGTCGGCAGAGTTGCCAGTACGTCGATTTGGTTAGCTGCGAGGAACTTGCCCTCGAACGCAGCTGCCTTGATCTCGAACTTGTCCTGACCCTTTGAGAATTCCTTGAAGATCCGGGCAGCAGCGCCTGGATGTTCTTTGGAGAACGCAATCAGGGTAGGGCCAGTGAACACGTCGTTGAGGACACTGAATTCAGTGTCAGCAACAGCGCGCTTGAGCAGGGTGTTACGTACAACACGTACGTAAACGCCAGCTTCACGAGCCTCTTTACGGAGTCCGGTCATCGCGCCTACTGTTACGCCACGGGCATCAGCCACGACAGCGGACAGAGCGACTTTGGCAGCCTCGTTGACTTCAGCGACGATGGCCTTCTTGTCTTCGAGTTTAATTGCCACGGGTTTAACTCCTGCTTGATACCGTTTCATCCAGTCGAAACCGGATGTCGTTTTGGTGTCTGATTCGGTAAGGAACCGGGAGCACCATCTGCGTAGGCTTGAGGTTTAAGACTTACGTCGCCTACGGTCTTGGATAGCCCCCGCCAGGCAGGGACCCCAATCTTTCAAACTGGCGCAATTGCTTGCGCCAACTTTTGTCTTACGCGTCCAGCGAGCTCTGGTCGATAACCAGACCTGGGCCCATGGTGGTGCTCAGGGTAACGCGCTTGACGTAGATGCCTTTCGAAGAAGCTGGCTTGATACGCTTCAGGTCGGCGATCAGAGCTTCAACGTTTTCCTTCAGCTTGACGGCATCGAAGCCGATCTTGCCAACGGAAGTGTGGATGATGCCGTTTTTGTCGGTGCGATAACGAACCTGACCAGCCTTGGCGTTTTTAACCGCGGTAGCTACGTCTGGAGTTACGGTGCCGACTTTAGGGTTAGGCATCAGACCACGTGGACCGAGGATCTGACCCAGTTGACCTACAACGCGCATGGCATCCGGGGATGCGATCACTACGTCATAGTTCAGGTCGCCGCCTTTCATTTCGGCAGCCAGGTCGTCCATACCTACACGGTCAGCGCCGGCAGCCAGAGCGGCTTCAGCAGCAGGACCCTGGGTGAACACAGCAACACGAACGGTCTTGCCAGTGCCGTGTGGCAGCACAGTAGCGCTACGAACAACCTGGTCGGATTTACGTGGGTCAACACCCAGGTTCACAGCAACGTCGAACGACTCGCTGAACTTGACAGTCGACAGCTCAGCCAGCAGTGCAGCGGCGTCTACAATGTTGTAGGCCTTGCCTGCTTCGATTTTGCCGGCGATAGCCTTTTGACGCTTGGTCAGCTTAGCCATTACACACCCTCCACGTTAAGGCCCATGCTACGAGCAGAACCGGCGATGGTACGCACGGCTGCTTCCATATCAGCTGCAGTCAGATCCGCGTTTTTGGTTTTCGCGATTTCTTCCAGCTGAGCACGGGTTACGGTGCCAACCTTAACGGTGTTCGGACGAGCGGAACCGCTGGTCAGACCGGCCGCCTTCTTCAGCAGTACCGAAGCAGGGGTGGATTTGGTTTCAAACGTGAAGCTACGGTCGCTGTAGACAGTGATGATCACTGGAGTCGGCAGACCTGGCTCAAGACCCTGAGTACGGGCGTTGAAAGCCTTGCAGAATTCCATGATGTTCACGCCGTGCTGACCCAGAGCAGGACCAACAGGTGGGCTTGGGTTAGCCTGAGCGGCCTTCACTTGCAGCTTGATGTAAGCGGTAATCTTCTTGGCCATGAGGCACTCCAATTACGGGTTCAAACGCCTCGAAAGGCTCCCCGGTTACTTGCGCGTTTATCCCAGTGACGACAAAACCCCACAGCCTAAGGCTGCGGGGTTGGGATGCTTGCTCAGCTAGACCTTTTCGACCTGACTGAACTCCAACTCTACCGGAGTAGAGCGACCGAAAATGAGCACCGCCACTTGGATCCGGCTCTTCTCGTAGTTAACTTCTTCGACAACGCCGTTAAAATCGGCGAATGGCCCGTCGTTGACGCGTACGGTTTCGCCCGGCTCGAACAACGTCTTCGGCTTCGGCTTATCGCTGCCATCAGCGACGCGACGCAGAATAGCTTCTGCCTCTTTATCGGTGATCGGCGCCGGCTTATCAGCAGTACCGCCGATGAAACCCATCACCCGAGGAGTATCCTTGACCAAGTGCCAAGTACCCTCGTTCATATCCATCTGAACCAGCACGTAACCCGGGAAGAACTTGCGCTCGCTTTTGCGTTTCTGGCCATTACGCATTTCAACCACTTCTTCAGTGGGAACCAGAATCTCGCCAAAGCCATCTTCCATGCCAGCCAGCTTTACGCGCTCAATCAGCGAGCGCATGACATGCTTCTCGTAACCGGAGTAAGCATGCACAACATACCAACGCTTAGCCACGGGACACCCTTAGCCGACGATCAAGGAAACAAGCCAGCCGAGCAGGGAGTCGAGCCCCCACAACAGCAACGCCATAACCAGGACAACAGCCACAACGATCAACGTGGTCTGCGTGGTTTCTTGGCGAGTTGGCCATACGACTTTACGAATCTCGGTGCGCGCTTCCTTAACCAGTACAAAGAAAGACTTGCCCTTAACCGTCTGCAGGCCTACAAAGGCAGCTACAGCAGCAATCACAAGCAAAGCGAGCACGCGGTACAGGATCGGCGAAGCAGAGTAATACTGATTGCCAACAACGCCAACAACCACCAAAGCAACTACTACTAGCCACTTGAGCAGATCGAAGCGAGAGCCTTGAGCTTCAGCTTTAGGAGTCATCTATGAAGATCCTGTGAAAAGAAAGCCAGACACACCTGGTGAATCTGGCAGGTCAGGAGGGAATCGAACCCCCAACCTACGGTTTTGGAGACCGTCGCTCTGCCAATTGAGCTACTGACCTAAAACAAAATCAGGCCGACCATTATGCCGGCCCGAAGAAGACTTTACAACAATTTACTCAATGACCCTGGATACGGCATCACTACCGATACGCCCCACCATCCTCTCGGATATCGCAGCGCAACCACAAGCCATTAAAACAAAGGCAGATATTTTCATATCTGCCTTATTATATGGAGCTCTTGAGCGGATTTGAACCGCTGACCTCACCCTTACCAAGGGTGTGCTCTACCAACTGAGCTACAAGAGCGAAACACCGTGCAAAACCTGCAAACTTGGAGCGGGTAGCGGGAATCGAACCCGCATCATCAGCTTGGAAGGCTGAGGTTCTACCACTAAACTATACCCGCGAGGCTTGCAGCTCTCGCTAAAAATGGTGGAGGGGGAAGGATTCGAACCTTCGAAGTCGTAGACGTCAGATTTACAGTCTGATCCCTTTGGCCGCTCGGGAACCCCTCCTAAGCGAGCCGGCATTCTATATCATGCCAGCCCTCTGTCAAGCATTTTCTCATTAAAAACCTGAGGTTAGCTGCGTTGACCTCGCTTCACATTGCTTACCGTTTTAGGTCTTCACTGTGGAGCGGGCGCCATTCTATGCAAACTATTCGATGGGTGCAACCCCCTCGCAAGGCATTATTTTATGTTTTAACTCATTGAATTCTCTAGAAAGGTTCAGCAGCTGCAAGTCATCAAGCCAGCGCCTGCTTTCCGGGGCTACCCGCACCCAGTAACCGGCGGACTCGGCACTACCTTTAGGCAGCGCCTGAAACTTGACATCCATACCGCTCAATCTGCGCTCAAGCCCCTGAGCAACATCCTGACGTGCAAAGCCACCCACATATAGACATCCCGCATCCGATTGGAGGGCCTTTGCCTTATCTTTTGTCGAGTCTGTTGCCTCACTCAGCAGACGAATATCCTGCTGGGATCCCCGATACAAACTCAAGGGCGTCACATCCTTTGCACGCAGAGGAGCCTCTTGTTGATGCCAGATGTAATAAAACACATTGAGAACAAGCAGCAGCAGAAACAACCAACGCATAAAGACCTCAGGGCAAAGGGCACGCCATAGCCAAGCCGACAAACACCAAATCCGGGACCACTCTGGCCTCGGGCACGATCTCCGAAACCTGGGCCGCATCACCACCTGTAAGGAACACTGTGAATTCCTTACCCCAATAGCTGCGCGCCAACTCAAGCTGAGTCATCACAAACCCCCTCAGCATCAGCAGGCAACCGCGCTCGACCGCCTCAACAGTCGTACGGCCCGGAAGGAGATTCTCCAAAGCACGCTCGGCAGCAAGATCACCGTAACGGATCTTGCGGGTATGAGTACGAAGCTGATTGCGCATCAACGGCATCCCAGGACATATGAACCCACCGAGATGCTCACCATCAGCAGCTACGAAGTCAGCGGTAACAGCCGTACCAAAGTCCAGCACAAGGCACGCGCCGGTGGCCAGATGATACCCACCGAGCAAAGCAAGCCAGCGATCAAGCCCTAGTCGCTCAAACTCCTCATAGCCATTACGAACGCCAGACATCTCACGCGCCGGAGCCGCGCACACCACAGAAACATCGAACACCTCCTTCAACAGAGAGATCAATGCACTGGTTTCTTCAGCAGTCCTGACACTGACCAATCGACACGACCTGAGAGCGGGCCCCTCGAGCCCTTTCAAGCCCTCGATCAATGCGAAGTCCGAATCGACAACCCCCTCCCCCACCACTTGCCGGGCGCACGCTTCAAGCACACGCCACTTAATAAAACTGTTTCCGCAGTCGAGCTCAAGAATCATTGCGCAACCTCAGACTCAGCTCACCACCACTGAAGACTTTTTCCACACCATCCACCTTCAATCGCAAGGCGCCCTGGCTATCGATACCCAATACTTCGCCATTTATTTGGTTAACGCCAGCAATCAACGACACAGCGCGCCCCTGCCACAGATGATTTTGCTCCCACTCAGCCTGGACAGCCGAAAATCCGCCAACCTGATGCCGCTCCAAATATTTCTGCAACATCGTCCCAATCTTCGCAACCAGGCGATTGCGATCAAACATCTGTCCGGACTCGAGACGCATGGATGTCCATTGCTGATCAACCTCATCGGTCATCTGCATATTTACATTTATACCGACACCCAACACGACATGGCATACATCCGCAGGATCCCCAACCAGCTCCAGCAATATTCCGGCAATTTTCTTCTGGCCGACCAGGACGTCGTTTGGCCACTTCAAACCCACCCCCGGAACACCTAACTCGCGCAAGGCCTGCATGACGGCAAGCCCAACAACAAGACTCAACCCTTCCAGCTGCCGCATCCCGCCCTCAATACGCAGCACCAAGCTGTAATAGATGTTTTCTGCGAATGGGCTCACCCACTTCCGCCCTCGCCGCCCTCGGCCAGCAGTCTGCCGCTCGGCTAGCACTAAAAAGGGCGCAGCTTGAAGCCGCTCGATGGCGCGAAGCGCCTCAGCATTCGTGGAATCGATTGAGTCGAAGACCAGGACAGGCCAGTTACAAGAGGGTGCCAACCGCCCGATTTCCACAGGGTCGAGCAGCGTCAGCGGTGCAGCCAGCTGATAACCGCGTCCTCGTACTTTATGAATGGATACCCCCAGCTCAGCCTCCAACTGCTGAAGCTGCTTCCATACAGCACTGCGACTAACACCTAAGGCAGCGCCCAATGCTTGACCCGAATGGAATCGGCCATCTTTAAGAAGCTTTAACAACGTCAGCATGCAAGTCTCGCCTCACAATGAGGCCCGCATGATATCCACGCCCCGAGCCGTTGCATAGAAACCTGGCGAGGCTGTTTTTCTGCGGACAAAACAAAACCCCTACCTGCATACGCAGATAGGGGTTTCGGAATTTA